>JAUWHV010000102.1 GCA_030605675.1 Deltaproteobacteria bacterium
GACATGGCAACCCGGCCTGCAAGCCAGGGAAAAGCCTTTAAGGAACCGGTCATAAAAGGAATAGATAGCGGCAAGGACCTTGAACTTGTTTGAATCATCTATACAAATCATGATAACTATGAAGCATCCTTCATTTTTCAGGTTAACTATTCAGGTTGAAGGCTGAAGGCTGAAGACTGAAGACTGAAGGATTTCAACCATTTCGCAACGATCAAATAGAGATGAATCCTCTAAACTCTGCGGTAAGCCTTTTTTTTCATCCCCGTCATTTCTTTGCGTCCTTTGCGTCTTGAGCGAAGCGGGCGGTTACTTCAGCCTTCAACCTTCAGTCTATCCACCTGAGTAGTTGCCTTCAGGTTATCATTTGCGGTTACCTTAAAGCCATTGTCCACGAAATGCTTGTCAAATGCAAAGGCTTCCACGATCTCTCGCGCCTCCATGATTTCAAAACTGAGACAATCCACAAGGCTAACATTTCGTCTGCTCTGGGCCAAAAGGCGCTGCATGGCCCTGCCATGCCATTCGGCATCTGCCCATACTATTTCCAGGAGGGGGACGATCTTTGCATTGAAATCATAAACTGAAGCCAATCCAATACGCCGCTGCAAGAGGGCTGCGGTTTCCACGAGGACATAGGAACTGGTCAGAAGTCGAACCCCGTGTTCGGCCAAGTAAGCGAAGTTCTCCTTGGCCCGGATGTGCATCAAGTCATCACGAACTAAAAGTGCAAAAAGCGCGGACGTATCAGCAAAAACAATCATGACCGAAACGCCTCCTCGAGATAGCGGTCATGTTCCATAGAAATATCGTGAACGCCCGCCTTGTATTTACCCACTATGGTGGAGGCCTGACGATAAAGTGCAGAGCGATCCGGTTTCCGGGTGATAAGGAAATGGTCTACTGCCCTCCGAATTAAGGCAGCAATAGGCTCGCTGCTGGTGCGGGAAAGTTCCCTGAGTAAACGGGCCTGCTGTTCAGTAAGTTGAATTTGAGTGCGAACCATGGTTATCTCCCTTGTTATCATGATATCATTTATGCTTTAATGCTTACATCAACATCTCTTGAATGTCAAGGGTGCAAGTCTGTAATGCGATGACTCTTACCCTATCGCCCTTCCAACTGTAATAGCGGACAGCACATAGCTGTTTCAGTTTATCCAGAGCCTGACCGATAACATTATAGAACTCCGTAGCAAAGAATCACAACGTGTCCGTGACTCGGAGGTCAGGGGTCAGAGGTCAGAGATCAGAGGTCGGGGATCGAAGTCCACGAACCACGAACTACGAACTACCAACCATGATACACAAAAAACGGAGGAAAAATGACTGGTATGGCCATTGAAATTTTACTGGTGGAAGACCACCCCGGCGATGTTCGCCTGACGCAGGAGGTCCTCAAGGACTTTAAGGTGGGTAACACAATGCACGTGGTAAGGGATGGTATGAAAGCCATGGCATTTCTGCACAGAAAGGGGAAGTATGCTGATGCGCATCTACCAGACCTTATCCTGCTCGATTTGAACCTGCCCAAAAAAAACGGTAGCGAGGTCCTTGCGGAGATCAAGGCTGATAAAGACCTTAAACGCATACCTGTCGTGGTCCTGACTACATCGAATGCAGAACAGGATATCTTAAAAACCTATAATCTGCATGCAAACTGCTATATCACCAAACCGGTGGACCTGAACCAGTTCATCCATGTACTGAAGTCTATCGAGGATTTCTGGCTCTCTATCGTGAAATTGCCAACGAGCAAAGAAGTATAGATCCTGGATTTCGGATTTAACAATGAACTTATGGCTATAATTATATCGTCATTCAAGACATCCAAAAGAAAAAAACTGCTACATAGCGTTAATGAAGGAGGCAAGAATGAAGAAGTTGTTTGTTGTAGCGCTTGTGGCAGTAGGAATAATCAGTTTATTTGGTTCAGCTTCTGCTAAAGATAATTTTCTTATGCTTCGTTATGAAACAGGGAAAAATACAGACACTAATGAAGAAGTTCATGGAACCTACAATGTATTCGAAAATAATACCCTTAAAAAATGGCCGCTAGGATTCCGTGTTATTACAGGAAAAAACAATTTCCAGATGATAAGTCTTCATGCCTTTTATAAATTAGGGAAAGGTTGGCAACTAGGCGCAAAATATGACTCGGATTCTCTTGACAGAGAATTAATCGGTCCTGCATTTCGTTATGTTGGAGTCATAGGAAAAAAAGTTTTCACTATTCTTGATGTTACTCAATACTTTGACATAAAGGATGACAACAATAAACTAGATACATGGCTTCATGTGTCAATGGCAAAAAAACAAGGGCTGTATTGTGGAGCAGAGATTTGGTACTACGACATCAAACATGTTTCTGAGCATTTCAAACTCAGACCAATTAAAATCGGTTATCGATACAAAGACATCGGCCCGTTTATTATGCCACAGTTCCATTGGCAAGATTGGAAATATGTTGGGTGGTCCCTCTTAATAGGACTTGATATCATATGGTAAACCTTACATTGCATGAATTTTTCGACCTGTGGAGTTAACCGGTTCATGGACATTCCGCAGAGTGGGGCATTGAAAAAACGTTGCTGCTTAATACTGGGGGCATTTGGAATACTTGTATTAGCCCTGCTTGCTTTCCACATCTTTTCCTCACCTGAAAGGCTTACCAAAGTAGCCTTGAGGCTCAACTGGAAGATTAATGGGGATCACGCTCCATTTTATGTTGCTCTTGATAGGGGCTTTTATAAAGACGTCGGCCTTGATGTGGAAATTCTTCAAGGCACAGGCTCCGCCTCCACCGTCAAACTTGTGGGCACCGGCAGTAATTACCTTGGGTATGCCGACGCCGGTACAATGATAAAGGGTGTAGCATCCGGACTACCGGTAAAGGCTGTTGGCGTGCTGGTGCAAATGAGTCCCATGGCCGTTATCTTCCTGCCCTCTAATCCCATCCGGTCACCGGAAGACCTGAAGGGGAAAACGATCGGCCTCACCAGTGGAGATTCTCTCAGCCAGATCTTCCCGGCAGTTCTTGCTGCGAACGGCTTGAGTCTCCACGATGTCAGAATTATCTCTTTCCCCACGCCATGGGCCAAGGAGGAAGCTCTCTTGCGAGGTAAGGTTGATGCTTTTTTGGGATACTACCTTGCACAGCCCGTTCGTCTCAAGATTAGCAGGAATATAGATTTGGAGTGGTTGACTTTCGCTGAAGCAGGCGTCAATACGTTAAGCAACTCCATTATCGTAAATACCCGCTTCCTGAGGGAACAACCAGACGTAGTCAGGAAGTTTTTGCTGGCGACACAGAATGGAGCTAAGACAACCTTGGACAATCCCCAACAAGCGGCTCAAATACTTAGCAAGTACAGCGCTGGTGCGGGTTTGAACTTGGCTGCGTGCAAGATGCAAATCGAGACAGCGCTGAAACTCCTTCATACCGACAAGACCGTGAACAAACCGATCGGCTGGACGTCTTCAGAAGACTGGGAAAAGACCATGGAGCTATTGAGGAACTATACAGGGCTTCGGGTATCTGGGAATCCAAGTAGATATTATACCAACGATTACCTGTCGGACATCAGATAGAGCAATAGGCAACGAACAATAGAAAACCGGCATCTTTTATTTTGTGGTTAACATTTTTTTCTTAATTTTCTTTGCGACTTGGCGCCTTTGCGTGAGGTTCTTTTAATAAGTGTAAACCTAAATCCAGAGGACTGTAGCTCATGGGATTCGCCAGTTTGTCTCTGCGCAGCAAACTTATCTTTGCTTTCTTGCTCGTCACGCTCCTTCCCCTCGGAGTGCAAGGATATTGGAATTACCACGCACTGCGTCACACTCTCAATGACAAGGCTGATAAATCACTATTTGCAGCGGCTTCCCAAGCGGCTGACCGTCTGGACGCCTTCATAACAACTAACCTTGATGCCATGCGCACGGAGGCCCAGCTTCCCACGCTGATTGAGTATCTGAGCTTACCTGGTAATCAGCGCAATGGAAGTATTCAGGAAAAACGGGCCGCCGCCACTTTGCATGCGCTAAGTTGCAAGGACGAGCTTTTTATCACATCCTATGCCCTTCTGGATCCTCAGGGGATGAACCTTATGGATACTCATCCCTCGAACGTGGGGCTAACCGAGTCCGACCGGGATTACTTTCTAAATCCCAAGGAAACCGGCTGCCCTTACGTATCTTGGGTTGAGTCTTCTTCGCTGTCGGAAGAAGCAAACCTTTACTTCAGCCATCCCATATACAGCAAGACCAATGAACTCATTGGCGTCCTTCGAGCTCAATTTAGTGCGGCCGTACTCCAGTTATTGACTTCCGCCACCCAGGGAATGGCCGGTGAACAGTCCTTTGCGGTCTTACTGGACGAATATCACATCCGCCTGGCGCATTCGATTACTCCGGAACTGAATTTCAAATCCATTGTCCCGCTTGATCCGCAAGTGGTAGCAAGACTGCAAACAGCAAGGCGTTTTCCTGTAAAGCCGGTCGAAGAGCTATCCACGGATTTGCCCGCTTTTGAACGGGGATTGACCAATGCAGGAACGGACAAGCCATATTTTGCCACTCAACTTACGGCAAGTGGAGACCAACTGCATTCGGCTGCTGTCGTTCGAACAAAGAGCCGACCATGGTTTGTCGTTTTCATGCAGCCCCAGGATGTCTTTCTCGAGCCCATCAAGACCCAGACGCGAGACATGCTCATTTTGGCAATTATTATCGTCGCAATAGCAGTCATTGCCGCCGTCTCTTTCGCGCAGTTTCTTTCTGACCCCGTCACCCGCCTGACCACTATCGCCTCGCAAATTGCTTCAGGTAAACTGGATCAAGATATTGACACCAGTCGCACGGATGAACTTGGACAACTGGCCAAGAGTTTTTCCTATATGCAGGATTCGATTCGAGACAAAATTGCAGAGCTGAATGATGAAATAGATAAAAGAAAACAGGCCGAAGAGGCGCTGCAAAAGGCCCACGACGAGTTGGAGATCCAGGTAAGGAACCGGACGGCTGAGCTTCAAGCCATCAACAAAGAGCTGGAGGCCTTTTCCTATTCGGTCTCCCATGACCTCAGGGCCCCTCTGCGAGCTATCGATGGTTTTTCCCGGATACTGCTTGAAGACTATCCGGATGCCCTGGACGAACAGGGAAAGCACTACCTTGAGCGAGTAAGAGCGGGTTCAGAGAATATGGGTCAATTGATAGATAACCTGCTGAGCCTTTCCCGAATAGGGCGCCGGACAATTACCAAGAAAACCATTAACCTGGAGACCATTGCCGAGGATGCCTATAAATCGCTGAGAGATGAATCCAAGGACCGGAAGGTAAACTTTATTGTTCAGCAATGTCCACAGGTTCTTGTCGACCCGAATCTTATGCAAATCGTTTTTGTGAACCTGTTTTCAAACGCCTTGAAATTCACCAGATGCCGTGAAACAGCAGAAATCAAAGTCGGTTTTGAGACAAGAGAAAAACAGACGGTCTTTTTCGTAAAAGACAATGGAGTTGGGTTTGATATGAAATATGCCGATAAGTTATTTATCCCGTTTCAGCGGTTACACCATAAAGAAGATTACGAAGGTACAGGGGTCGGTCTGTCAATTGTTCAACGAATAATTCACAGGCATGGCGGACGGATCTGGGTGGAATCGGAGATGGGTTCAGGGACAACGTTCTATTTTACTGTGCCTGCTTAGCAAAGAGAAGACATGGGTTTTAACCCATCAGCTCGTGACTTTGTTGCCTTGGTTTCTTAGTGGCTAAATAGTCTGAAAGGAGAAAAAGAATGCAACCAAAAGATGTAAGAATACTCTTGGTTGAGGATAACCCTGATGATGTTGAGCTAACATTAAGGGCATTTAGAAAACGTAATCTCGCCAATGAGATTATTGTTGCCAGAGATGGTGAAGAGGCACTGGCTATCCTGTTTCAAGGCGGCAAAGAAAGCCCCCGGCATCGGGCAGTTGACCTGATATTACTGGACCTGAAGCTGCCCAAGGTAGATGGGCTTGAAGTCCTTAGACAGGTCAAGAGCAATCCCGAGACACAACCTATTCCAATAGTTGTTCTAACCTCATCAAAGGAGGAGAATGATCTCGCGGAAAGTTATCGCCTGGGCGCAAATAGTTACATCCGCAAACCCGTGAATTTTGATAAATTTGCCGGGGTGGTAATGCAGTTGGATTTATACTGGCTGTTATTGAATGAACCACCTCCAAAAAAATAGAGGGCAGATCATGGTGAAAAAAACATTAAATCTTCTAATTCTCGAAGACAATCCCGATGATGCGGAGCTATCAGTAAAGGGACTTAAGCAGGAAGGTTTTGATGTAGAATGGAGCAGGGTAGATACGGAAGAAGGCTTCAGAAAAGCTATTGCTGAAGGACCTGACTTGATCATAGCAGACTACAGCTTACCTTCTTTCGATGGCATGTCTGCCCTAAGGATACAGCAGGAAATAGCACCTGAAATTCCGCTGATCATTGTCTCAGGCGCAATAGGTGAGGATGTTGCTGTCGAATGTATGAGATCCGGAGCAACGGATTACGTTTTGAAGGACATGCTCAGTCGTCTTGGTCCTATAGTGAAACGAGCGCTTGAAGAAGCAGAAGCATACCGGGAACGTAAGCGAATGGAGCAAGCGCTACGTGAGAGTGAGGGAAAGTATCGAGTACTGTTTGAGACTGCCAAAGACGCTATATTCCTGAGCGATGTGACTGGAAAGTTTGTGGATGTCAATTCTGCGGCTTGCGAATCGCTTGGATACAACAAAGAAGAATTGTTAAAACTGAGCAACAGAAAGATTGACGCCGACTCAAGAGGATACGAAGCTTTCAAAAAAGTTCGGAATGGACTGATGAAAGAAGCAATGTTTGAGGTAAACCAGCAGAGGAAAGATGGAACGCTTATACCTGTAGAGATCTCCGGAAACGTCATCGAAAGCGATGGCGGGAAAATCTTCTTGGCGATTGCTCGTGACATCACTGATCGCAAGCAGGCAGAAGAGGAACTGGCAAAGTACCGCAATCATCTCGAAGAGCTGGTCAAGGAGCGAACGCGCGATCTGGAAGCGGCCCACGAGGAACTGATCCAGCGCGAAAGGCTGTCCGTGCTCGGGCAGCTTACAGCCACTGTTAGCCATGATCTCCGCAACCCTCTTGGGGTAATCCGCTCATCAGCCTTCTATCTTCAGAGAAAGTTAGGCGGCAAAAACGAGAAGGCTGACAAGCATCTAAACAGAATCGAAAAGCAGGTGGCCCTGTGCGATACAATCGTTGGTGATTTGCTGGAATACACACGGGGAAGCCGTTCCGAGGTAATTCGGGGAGAAATCAATCCCTTGCTGGAAGAAGTCCTGGAAGAGGTTTCAACACCAGAACAGGTAGCCCTGGTCAGCGAATTCTCTCCTGATCTCCCAATGGTCATTTTCGACAGGGACAAAATGCGTCGTGTTATGATCAATCTCATCCGAAACGCATTCCAGGCAGTTACCATGCGCCGTGACATGTGGAGCGATGAACAAGGCCCATATCAGCCCCTTGTTAAAGTGATGAGTTCAAATTCCGATAACGGAATACGTCTTGAGGTTGAAGACAACGGAACCGGAATGGACGACAAGACTGCCAGGCGCGCCTTTGAACCGCTGTTTACCGGGTGGGCACGCGGAACCGGCTTGGGCCTTGCCATTGTCAAAAAAATCGTTGAAGAACACAGTGGCTCAGTCTCGCTTGAGAGCATCCCGGACCATGGTACAAAGGTCACCATCGTTATTCCCAAAAGAATTAAGAGTTAAGAATGAAGAGTGAAGAGTGAACCCAAAAATGAAGAATGCCAATGAATAAATCCGAAATAGTGAAAGTTTTGTTGATTGAGGACAACCCTGGAGATGCCCGGCTGATTCAGGAGATGGTCTCCGAGGCAGACGGAGCTGCGTTCGATCTGGAGCATGTCGACCGGCTTTCGACAGGTCTGAAGCATCTTGTTGCTGCTGGAGACATTGATTTAGTCCTGTTGGATCTGGGACTGCCTGACAGTTCGGGATTTGATACATTCACCATTGTACAGGCCCAAGCACCAGGGGTTGCGATTGTCGTGCTGACCGGTTTTGAAGATAAGACGATTGAAAACAAGGCATTACAGGCAGGCGCTCAGGACTATCTCTCCAAGAATCAACTGGATAGCAACTCGCTGATGCGCTCCATGCGATACGCCATTGAACGTAAAAAGGCCGAAAAGCGCATTGAGCACCTGAACAGCGTGCTCAAAGCCATCAGAAATGTCAATCAGTTGATTGTGATGGAGAAGGACAGGGATAGTCTCCTCCAGAAAGCCTGTGATGCCCTGATAAAAACAAGGGCCTACAATGCCGCATGGCTGGGATTTTTGCAGGATGACGAAACATTTGCCACGGTTGTGGGTTCTGGTTTCAGTAAGAATGTCTCCCGTTTCTGCCGACACGTCATGAACGGCAACCATCCTCCTTGCATAAAAAAAACGTTTGCTCAGAAGGACCATCTTATACTCTTTAACAAATCCAGAAAGTGCGGGGATTGCTTCTTCAAAGACGCATGTGTCAGCAAAGACGCTGCGATCATCCGGGTCGAGCACGCAGATCGGTTTTTTGGCCTGCTTGCCGTATTGCTTGCACCCGATGTCACTGTTGATGACGAGGAAAAGGAACTATTGCAGGAGGTAGCCGGCGATATAGGCCTTGCCCTCCATAACATGGAGCTGGAGGAGGTGCTGCTTAAAAGAGAAAGTTTCCGCCAAAGGCAAAACAAGATGCTTATGGAGATGGCAAAAAGCAAGGAACTATACCAGGGCGTCCTGCATGATTCACTGAGGATAATAACAGAAGCTGTTGCCCACACTTTTGAGGTTCAGATGGTAGGTGTGTGGCTATTTACAGAAAATCGCTCAATAGTTCGCTGCATTGATATGTATGAATTGAGCACTGATAACCATTCGCAAGGTATGGAGTTGAAGGCGGCGGACTATCCTGCCTATTTTAAGGCATTGGCAGAAGAAGAATTAATTGCTGCACATGATGCCCGCGAAGATCCCAGAACACGAGAATTTCTCGACTCTTATCTCGCCCCGCTTGGTATTACATCCATGTTGGACGTCCCGATCAGACTGAAAGGACAGATAATAGGAATTGTGTGTTATGAGCATATAGGACCAGCCCGCAAATGGACCCTGGCGGAACAGAATTTCGCTCACGCCCCGGCAGATTATATTTCCCTGGCAATGGAGGCTGACGAACGCAGGCAAGCCGAGGAATCGTTGCGGAAGAGCGAGAGCCGATACAAGCACCTATATTCCATGGTCAGGTTGATGTGCGACAATCTGGCGGACCTTATATGGACAAAAGACCTGGAGGGTAAATTTATTTTTGCAAATAAGGCCTTTTGTGAAAAATTGCTTAATGCCAAAAACACTGATGAACCCATTGGCAAAACAGATATGTATTTTGCCAGCAGGGAAAAAGAATCCCATCCCGAAAACCCCGACTATCACACATTCGGAAAAACATGCACTGATTCTGACTTGGCGGTTTTGGAGAGCAAAAGGCCGCAAAGATTTGAAGAATCCGGTAATATCAAAACGGAATTCCTCGTCCTTGATGTCTACAAGGCACCCTTTTGGGATGAAAAGAATAATATTATAGGAATCGTTGGCTGTGCAAGAGATGTGACAAAAGAGAAACAACTGGAAGAAGACCACAGGCGGGCCGAGGAGGAACTGGCGAAATACCGCGATCACCTTGAAGAGCTGGTCAAGAAGCGAACGCACGACCTGGAGGCCGCCCAGGAGGAACTGGTCAAGCGCGAAAAGCTGTCCGTGCTCGGCCAGCTTACAGCTACCGTGAGCCACGAGATCCGCAATCCTCTGGGGGTAATCCGCGCATCGGCCTACTATCTTCAGAGAAAGTCTGTTGGCAAAGACGAGAAGACCGCCAAGCATCTTAACAGGATCGAGGAGCAGGTGTCCCTGTGCGATACAATCGTCGGTGATTTGCTGGAATTCACACGGGGAAGCCGTTCCGAGATAATTCATGGAGAAATCAATCCCTTGCTGGAAAAAGTGCTGGAAGAGATAGCAACACCTGAACAGGTGGCCCTGGTCAGCGAACTCTCTCCTGAACTCCCAATGGTCCTTTTTGACAGGGACAAAATGCGTCGTGTTGTGATCAACCTTGTCCAGAATGCGTTCAAGGCAGTTACCCTGCGCCGTTACACATGGAACGATGAACAAGGCCTGTATCAGCCCCTTGTAAAAGTGACCAGCTCAAAGGCCGATAACGGAATACGTATTGAGGTTAAAGACAACGGAACCGGAATGGACCACGAGACAGCACGGCGTGCCTTTGAACCGCTGTTTACCACGTGGGCACGCGGCACAGGACTTGGCCTTGCCATTGTCAAAAAAATCGTCGAGGAACACGGTGGCTCAGTCTCGCTTGACAGCATTCCAGACCATGGAACAAAGGTGACCGTCATTATTCCGAAGAGAATTAAGAGTTAAGAATTAAGAGTTAAGAGTTAAGAGTTAATGAAAAAGTGGGGGGAGTATATACGCAAATGTCCATGAAGCACAAGGTGGCCAGAGCAAGGCCGATTTTGTTGCAAAGATGTCTATCGCCCACAAAGAAGCTCGTGAGTCCGCTTACTGGATGCGCCTGATAAAGGAAGCGGAACTAATTTCTGCAAGACTAATCAATGATATTTCTGATGAAACTGAGCAATTAATTAAGATTCTATCTTCGATTCTTATTACAGCAAAACAGAGAAAATAAACAAGAAACATATACAAATATTCTTAACTCTTAACTCTTCATTCTTAATTCTTAACTAATTAAAGACGCGAGATTATAATGACAACAAAATTAGCAACTGGTTTGAGTAAAGGAACAAATAGCGCTGCTGTAGCTATAGAAGCCTTGCTGCAGGCTAAAGAGAAGCTTGGAGAATGTCGAGTTGACCTGAGTATGGTTTACTCATCCAGCCTGTATGACCACGGAGTAGTTGTAGATGCAGTAAGAAAGGCTACCAATAACGCACCTTTAATCGGAGCTTCTACAGCAGGCGAGTTTACTGAGGAAAGGGTTGAAAAGGGAGGTATGGCAGTGGGCTTACTTTGCTCAGATGACATTAAAGTCTTCACTGCTATGGCTCAAGGCGTAAAGCAAGACCCGGAAGCAGCAATAAGAGAAGTCGTAGCGAATCTACCAGGTAACGTAGTCGGCTATCCCCACTCGACTGCCATTCTCCTGATTGATGGTCTATCTGGCGTAGGCGAAGAAGCTACCTTATTAGCTTCCTATCTTTTTGGCAGGGAACTAAAGATAGTCGGAGGAATGGCAGGTGACGATTTCAAGATGGAGAAGACCTTTGTGTTTTCTGATGACAAAGTGTGCACTAATGCACTTAGTGTCTGCCTCCTTGCCTCAAAAATGCCTTTATTCACAAGTGTGAAACACGGGCATATCCCTCTTGGTAGAGCATTAAAAGCAACCAGGACTGAGGGTAATGTGCTTTATGAAATAAATGACAGGCCGGCATGGGAAGTATGGAAGGAAGAAACAGCAGAAGCGGCCCGAAAGCGGGGTATAGATGTGGAACTACTTAAAACACCCTCAAAAGTTGCGCAGTTTTTTACTAATTACATGCTTGGTTTAGCTGGTGAAAAAGAGGAACAACATAAGATAAGATGGCCCATGGGTATAAACAAGGATGGCTCTCTAAATTTTACCTGCGGTATTACCGAGGGAACTGTTTTTCGTATTATGGACGGCAGTGATCTGGAAAAACAAATCAGTGCCGCTGGGAAAGCTGTCATGATAGCAAGACAGTCTGCAGAAAATGCGGGTTATTCAGAATTTGCCGGCATCCTCGTATTCGACTGCGCGGTTAGGCAGTTAATGCTTAAAGATAGATTCTCCGAGAGTGTGGACCGTTTTAAAAAGATCATACCTGGTGTTCCTCTGCTAGGCTGGGAGACTTACGGTGAAATTCGACTGGAGCCCGGACAGTTCAGTGGTTTTCATAATACCAGTTCAGTGGTTTTACTCTTGCCCAATAAAGCGACATCATAAATTTAAATTAGCCGCCTACGGCGGGACTTTTCTGACAGGATGAACATGACTTACATGATTTACATTTATCCTGATTATCCTGTTGATCCTGTCAAAAAAATGGAAATTCCTATACTATTAAAATAGTAAATACGATGAAAATTAAGAAGTCTGATTTAATAAATACCTATGCACAGAGTATTGGCATAGAGACAGCAAAGGAACTCATAGCTGATAAAGTAAACGCCGCAGCATTAGAAGATAGGAAGAGCTACAGTGGAGAAGAAATAGTTAGGATATGTGGGGAATTAGAAAAGGAAGGCGGGTTAATCCGAATAATCGCACAATC
>JAUWHV010000127.1 GCA_030605675.1 Deltaproteobacteria bacterium
AAAGTGGAAAAGCGGATTGGAAAATGGGTCGCAGAGTAATTTGGCAAACGCTGCGGAAGAAGACGGCTTTCCTGCCTGCCCGCTCGCCAAGCTTGCAAGGCAGGCAGGAATGGAGAAAACATCAGGGGAACGATTTGAGAAGGCTCATATGGATTCTAATTGACAACAAAGGAAAAGGATGATTATATGTAACTATATTATGTAGTCACAAAGGAGATGTCATGATCCAGACCAATGTCAGGGAAGCAAAGGCCAAATTGTCCTCTTATCTTTCGCAGGTCGAACAAGGAGAAGAGATTATGATTGTGCGAAGGGGTAAACCGGTGGCCATACTGAAAGCAGTTGAGCAAATAGCCCACTTACCCAGCATGAAGGCCTTCCGTGAGAAGATGCGCGTGAAAGGGCTCTCAGTTTCTGAGACTATTATCAGAATGCGGGAGGAGTCCAGATATTGACAGACATCCATTACGTCGACACATCCTACTTGGCACCGTATTACCTGCCCGAAGCAAACAGCGACGTTGTGGAAAGTAAGTTGATCAGGCTTCCTGTAGGATCCTTGGTAATCAGTCCCCTTGTTCGATCAGAATTCGCTTCGCTTCTATGCAGAAAATTCAGGACCAAGGAAATGGACCCAGCAGATGCCCGACGAACAATGACAGCCCTGGACAAACACTTGACCGCAGGGGTTCTGCGTATGGTATCAGTAGGCTCCGGCGATTTTGAACGGGCAACGGAATGGATTATGGCCATGAAACATCCCTTGAGGGCCCCTGATGCCCTGCACCTTGCTATTGCAACTCGAGAGGATGCCTTTTTTTGGACCTTGGACAAAGCCCTTGCCCGTGCCGCTAAGTGGGTTGGTCTTAAGACACGCAAATGAAGTGAAAAGCCCTTTTAATGGCCTCATGAGTTTTGCAATTATCAGGTCTTGGACGAATCGATTTTGTTTGATGCCTTTGAGTCGAAGAAGATTAAGACGGAATTTTACGAGGCTGAATTTGAATTGTAGATTTGAGAAAATGCCCCAACCTTCGAAACGCCGGCAATGGAGAACATGTCCAAGCCCTATGTAGCCCACCAGATGATCCAATACGGATTTGCCAGGCTGACAATAGCCCCTGTGGCAACAGGCAACGGCCAAGAGGCTCATCTCACTTCCGGATCAAACTCGGTAGCATTAACCGCTTTTACCTTGCCATCACTACGTTCAACAAGTTCAAACTCAATAATCTTCTGCTTGGTTTTTAATTCAGCAAAGGACTGATCGGTCACAACACGTCCGTCTCTGTGTCTAAAATCGCTGATATGGCAAAAGACATCGTCACGTACATCCAGCACACCAAGACCGGTTCGCACAGCCAAAAATGCAAACCCTTTCTCCTCGTTAAAGACATGCATTATGCCTCGAATACGCGACGAATTGTTCATGGACGGCAAGATTTCAGGAACAAGGTATCCTGAAAAGTGGTTATCAACTTCACACCGGAGAATTTCACTCGTGTTGGAGAAAGAGAGGAGATCTACTCGCTTTCCTCTGTTCTGAATTGCCCGGACAAGCCTGAAAAAATCACCATCACCGCTGCCTATAAGTATGTAATCCAGGTTATCTGCCTGCAATAATGCGTCTATTGCAAGATCAAGGTCAGCATTTGCTTTGGTAATAATATCCCCTTCAGAATTTCTATAGCGCTGAACTCTCTTTAGAACTAAGTGGAAACTCTCACGTCTGACCGCTTCTCGATACTCTTGTTTTTTCCTCTTATAGTCGATATCCTTTTCTTCCCGTTCCAAATCGATTGCCATATAGGCATTTGCCCTTAGTACCGTGGCTCCTTGAGCCTCTACCAACTCTCTAACAACGCGGTATCGAATTCCCCAGCCTCCGCATCGTACCAGATTTTCAATATCCAAAAAAATCCCTGCTTTAAGCATATGTCACCTTTAAATAAAAATTTGTAAAAAAATATTGTTCCCATAGTCTCCCAGATAAGTACTCTGGCCCCTAAATCCTCAAGACATCAAAAAAACATGTTTCTTAAATGGAAATTCCTATACTATCATATGAACTTAGCGCCCTCAGGGCGGACTTCTCTGACAGGATGAACAAGATTTACAGGATTTTCATTTATCCTGCTTATCCTGTTGATCCTGTCAAAAAAATGGAAATTCCTATACTATCAAGTTAACATATTAGATTCAGGAATTGAGAGATTCAAGGATTTTTAGACTACTATCCAAAAAAAGCGTTTAATTCCTCAATCCCTAATTGAAAAATCAAAATCAATATAGTAACTATTCAGGTTGAAGGTTGTAGGCTGAAGGCTGAAGGATTTCAACCATCTCGCAATGATCGAACAGAGATGAACTATCTAAACCAATACTGCAATCTCGTCAGCCAACTCAAATGCCCGCAGTTTTGTGTGATCACGCACGATTTGTCCCTATTAGCCTTCTACCTTCAGTCTATTCACCTGAATAGTTACTCAATATATTACTTATACTTGACTGCTTGAAGCTTAACGCAGCCGCTATTTAATCATCATGACTATAAAAATCTACAATACATTTACCCGGAAGAAAGAGGCCTTTGAGCCCCTGACACCAGGATATGTGCGCATGTATGTATGCGGCATAACGGCTTATGACCGCTGTCACATTGGGCATGCCCGCTCAGCGATAGTCTTTGACGCAGTAGTCCGACACCTGAGACACAGAGGATTTGAAGTTAATTTTATAAGGAATTTCACTGACATAGATGACAAGATCATCAACAGGGCCATTGAGGAAGGAATTTCCACTGAGGCCCTTGCAGAAAGGGAGATAAAGCACTTCTACCAGGACATGGACGCACTGGGTGTGCTCCGTGCTACTATAGAACCGAGGGCAACAGAGCACATTCAGGAAATTATTGAACTCATAGAGATATTGATAGATAAAGGCCATGCTTATACTTCAGGAGGTGATGTCTACTTCTCTGTGCGCAGCTTCCCCGGCTACGGAACCCTATCCGGAAGAAATGTAGAAGAAATGCGGGCCGGAGCCAGGATAGCCGTAGGAGAACAGAAACAAGATACTATGGATTTTGCCCTATGGAAAGCTGAAAAACCCGGTGAGCCCAAATGGGACAGTCCATGGGGACCAGGCAGGCCAGGATGGCATATAGAATGCTCAGCCATGAGCATGAAGTACCTGGGACCGACTCTGGACATTCATGGCGGCGGTCTGGATCTTATATTCCCACACCACGAAAACGAGCGTGCCCAATCCGAGGCGGCAACAGGAAAGACCTATGTCCGTTTCTGGATGCACAATGGCTTTGTAACGATCCTCAGCGAGAAGATGTCAAAGTCCCTTGGCAATTTTGTAACCATCCAGGAGATCCTGGGAAAATATCATCCGGAGGTCCTGAGGCTCTTCCTCCTGTCCAAGCATTACCGCAGCCCCCTTGATTACAGCCCTGATGCCCTGACCGAAACGACCTCTGCCCTTGATCGATGCTATACAGCCCTTTCCGAGGCAAGGCATCTGGCGGAAAAACCAATGAAAAAACAACGGCCCATCACTGATGATGCCGGGGAAACAATAGATACACTTAATCATCTGAAAGATCGATTTGACCAGGCCATGGATGATGATTTCAACACCGCTCAGGCCCTTGGGCACCTCTTTGATGGTGTTAGGGCCTTAAATCGCCTTGGCCAGGAAGCCGAAAAGAGGCCCTCGGCCCTTTACATAGAACCTTTGAAATTCGGAGCAGATGCAATCCAGAGTGCCGCCAGGGTGCTGGGGTTGCTCAATCAAGACCAGGATGCATATCTTAGAAAGAGGAATCTTGAGGCACTGGGCCTTCTTGATATAATAGAGGCCGATGTGTTAAAAGTTATTAAGGAACGGACCAGGGCCAGAGAGGAAAAAGATTGGGCTAGTGCAGACAGGATCAGGGATGAACTCGAAGCCAAGGGGATAACTCTTCAGGACGGACCCGAAGGGACCACCTGGACAATGAAGCCAGGGCACTAAATTTTTCCATTTTTAAGAAAGACTGCCGATGTTACGGGATAAAAAATATATCTCAATAGATTTCAGCGAAACCGATTTGATAGAAAGAAACAAGGAGCTTTCTGTCATATTGGACATCAGCAATTTTCTGGCGTCGTCGCTGAAAATCGATGATGTTTTGAATGGGGCGGCATTTAAGATGCTCGAACATTTCAAATTTGATGCCTGCAGGATCTACTTGATGGACAAGAGTGGCCGGCACTTAAACCTGGCGGCGTTCCGGGGAACCGACCCGGGAGGTCTTGAACATGTTGGGATAACAGAAGGTTTCACAGGAAAGGCCGCCAGGACACGTTCTTTCATCGCTCAACACGTTTCTGAGCTTGAGGACAAGGAAAGGGCCGCCCTACTCGCAAGTAAGGGTTTCAAGATCATCATATGCGTTCCCCTCATTGCCGCCGGTGAGGTTGTGGGTGTTATGAACCTGGCGTCCGGTAAGCTGATTAAGCTTGATCAAGAAATGATAGACCTTCTTGAGGTAATAGGAAATCAAATATCAGTAGCAATAAAAAACGCAGGGCTTTATGAAAATATTCTAAAAAAGAAAGATGACCTACTTGAGAAAAAAAACATGATCGAGTTTTTCGCTTACTCGACCTCCCATGATCTCAAAGGCCCTGCTGTAGCAATCCATGGAATCTCCAAGCTCCTCAATAAGAAATATTGTCACATTTTGAATGATAAGGGCAGAGATTATTGCGCGATGATTTTAAAGGAATCCGAACAGATAGTAGCCCTTGTTGAAAAAATAAATGTATATATACAGGCAAAGGTTGCGCCTTTAAATATTGAAGATCTCAGAATTAGGGGGATATTAAATGAGTTAAAGCAGGAAATTTCGTCTGTTTTGGAAAGCCGCCATATTAATTGGGCGGAGCCTAAAGAAGATCATATAATCAGGGCGGACAGGCTTTCAATCACCAGGGTCCTGCGCAATCTTGTTGACAATGCGCTCAAGTACGGCGGAGATAACTTAAGCGAAATCACGATCGGCTACAGAGAAGATGAAGACTTTCATATCCTTTCAGTGGGGGATGATGGTGTTGGAATTAAAAAGGACCAATATGAGAAGATTTTCCGGGTCTTTCAGCGGGAGGAGACGTCCAAAGGGGTCGCAGGTGCTGGTTTGGGCCTTGCCATTGTGAAGGAGGTGGCGGAGAGGCATGGAGGAAAGGTCTGGGCAGAGCCGGGAGCAGAGAAAGGTACGACTTTTCACTTTGCGATATCAAAGAAGCTGCATGGGAAATAAAAGGGAACTGCCCATGGCCAAGCGTTTCAAGTGTGAGCTTATTTCCTGGGCCAGGACCTATGAATTAACCCGCCGCCTCAGTCTCAGAATTCTGAAAACCGCCTTTCGGCCTGACCTCGTTGTGGCCATTGGCCGGGGAGGATACGTTCCCGCCCGCATTGTGTGCGACTTCTTAGAAATCAGTGACCTTACCGCTATAAAAATCGAACACTGGGGCATGGGAGCGCAAAAGCAGAATGCTGCGCTTCTTCGCTTCCCATTGAATATAGATGTCTCCGGTCAAAAAATCCTGGTTGTGGATGATGTCACTGACACCGGTGATACGCTCCGAATCGCCTCAACCTATCTCCTCCAACAACACCCGGCTGAGGTGCGAACGGCTGTGATCCAGCACAAGACCACCTCCGGTTTTATTCCGGATTATTACGGCCAGAGGATAGTCAAATGGCGCTGGATCATCTATCCATGGGCAGTAGTGGAGGACCTTACAGGGTTTCTCAGACAGATGGATCCGGCACCTCAATCCTCTGATGAAGCAGCCAATCGCCTGATTGCCGACTACGGCCTTCAGCCTCCGCAGCGCCTTCTGGAATATGTCTGGTTCCTCGATGAAGGGAAAAACCCAAATCCATCAAGTGGACCTGTCACATAGAGGAAGGCCGTCCCCTAAATATAACTCCATTACATGACAACTCAACCGCCCGCTATCACTTTTCCACTATTGTCTCGTCGATCTTCATGCCAAAGTGTCTTCCAGCCTTTTCGACAGCCACAAGCACCTCATCTCCCTTTTTCAGATTGACTATCGAAATTGGTGATCCATCAGGTTTTGTGAGGCGGATGGTCTCCGCATTTTGGAGGATAGTCGATATCACACTCCCATCGACTTCCGCTTCTACCAGCATAAGGGGGCGCTTTTCTATTTTCAACCTTCCCACAACGGCCCTTGTAGCCTTTCCTTTAAAATCGACTACAAGGACATCATCTCCAGCCTTGAGATCAGACAGATATTTTGTCTTGCCGTCACTCACCCGGATGTATGCGTGCACAGGGCCGGCGTTTACACGAAATGGACGGGGAGCGACATATGGGTTTTCGATGCTTTCGGAATGCACTAAGAACATGGCCGCGCTGGAGTTCCCAATGAGCATACCTTCTCCCACATGCATTGACGTACAGGTGTCCACGCATACCCTGTCCCCCATATCGAGGGACCTGGCGCCCAAGATTTTTGCCGTAACCAGGGGAATTCTCTCTCCGGAACTCTTGACTTCGCGGATAATCTTCTTTAGTTCATTTATGTCATTTGTCGTAACCAAGACACCATCCACGCCTTTTTCAAGTATGGAAAGAAAGTCCTTTGCCTCGGACAGAGTTTTTACCTCTGCGTATAGATTGCCTGTCTGCGCGATAAGGTTTTCCAGCGGTATAATCGTCCAATCAGTTGTCTCCACAATAACTTTTTTGGTCTTTGTGAGCTTTACGATCTCTTTTTCATCTTTGCCGCTCTTGATCTTATATTCGACTATATCCTGTCCAAGCTTCAGGTCTCCATCTTTGGCGATGGTGCGGATAATGCCGAGTTCTTTTACCTTAGCCGTATATTTTTCTGGAACCATAACCGCATCCGCCCCGCTTTCCAGGGCAGTTGTGATAAGATTTTTGTCCCAGGGTACAGCTTTTACCCAGACCTCTTTCATTATGCTTCTCCTCTCAAATGATCGATGGCCTCGTCAACCGATGCATTTTGATGAATAATCAAGTCAAATGCCTGCACTATCTTCGTAGGATCCTTGTGCTGGAAGACATTCCTCCCGATAGAAACCCCTGCCCCGCCCACATCAATGGAGTCTTTTACCATAGTCAGAACGTCTCTGTCTGAGTCCATTTTTGGACCCCCGGCGATCACAACAGGGACCGGACACCCTTCCACAACTTTTCTGAAGGTATCAGGTGTACCCGTGTAACTGACTTTTACAATATCAGCGCCCAGTTCAGCCCCAAGCCTCGCCGCATGTTTCACCACATCTACGTCATGTTCATCTTTGATCTTTTCTCCTCTCGGATAGACCATGGCAAGCAACGGCAGCCCCCACTCCATGGCAGACTCGGAAATCGCGCCAAAATCCCGGAGCATATCACCTTCCATGCCGCTTCCTATGTTTATATGAATAGATACTCCATCAGCCCCCAGTTTTATGGCCTCTTCCACGCTGCACACCAAAGTCTTTCTGTTAGGCCTTGCTGTAAGCGATGTGCTTGCAGAGAGATGTATGATCATCCCGACGTCTTTTCCACCTCCACGATGTCCTGCCCGCACGATACCTTTGTGAATCACGATAGCATTGGCTCCGCCTGTCGCCACTTTGTCAATAGTAGTCTTCATATCAATCACACCTTCTATAGGCCCTACGCTTACGCCGTGATCCATAGGGACGACTATTGTCCTTCCTGTATTGCGGTTGATAATTCTTTCCAGCCTAATCTGTTTGCCTATCATACCCTCTCCCCCTCAGTATACCTTATGCATTGAGGCAACTTTAAAACATCCTTTTTTTGACCAATCCATGCCTGCGGCAGGCAGGTCTAAATCAGGTAGTAAAATTGCCTTTTCTGGCGATTCGGAAAAGCAGGCCATCAAGTGACCTGCTTGGGCAAAAGATTACCTTACCGAAGGCTCAGGTGTCAAGAAGGTCAAAAAAGTGCGGGCTGTGCGGTTTCCAAAATCCCCAATCAGTTGTCGTCCAGCACCTTCCGGATTATCTTAGCCATGTCGCGCCTGAGGAAAGGCTTCATGACAAAGGCTCGAATGCCTATGGCCTTGGCCTTCTCTTCTGTCATCGTTGCACTGAATCCAGTGCAAAGTAGCACAGGAATATCGGGACGGACCTTCAGGACATCTTTAGCCAGTTCTTCACCCGTCATACCAGGCATGGTCATATCAGTGATAACAAGGTCGAACTTGTCACGTTGCTTCTTGAATAGCTCCAACGCCTCAAAGCTGCTTGTTCTGGTCACCACCTTGTACCCCAGACTTTCCAGCATCTGTCTTCCCATGTTCACCAGGAGTTGCTCATCGTCAATGAAAAGGATGCGCTCTGTTCCGGTGGCAAGCTTTTCTTCTACATCAACCTCCGGCTCTGCCTCCCTTTCTATGATGGGAAGATACACGTGGAAGACGGTGCCCTTTCCTGGTTCACTGTAGACCGTGATCGTGCCGCCACAACTCTCCACTATTCCATGAACCACGGAAAGCCCCAGACCGGTTCCTCCACCCTTGTCTTTGGTAGTGAAATACGGATCAAAGATACGTTCCGTTGTCGAAGGATCCATGCCGTGCCCTGTATCGCTAACGGTCAGTTTAAGATAGTGCCCGGGTGAGATGTCCGGGTGTCCGGCTGTAAAGTCAGGCCCAAGCTCCACATCCGCCAGGCTCACCTCCAATATGCCGCCCTTTTCCTGCATGGCATGGCCTGCATTGGTGCAAAGGTTCATCAAGATCTGGTGAATTTGTGTAGGATCAGCCAGTATTGCTGAATCGCTCCGGATGTCCTGGCGCATCTCAATCGTTGTGGGCAATGATGCCCTGAGCAGCTTAAGAGCCTCTCTTGCAACGAGTCTTACCTGCACAGGCCTCAGTTCTTGTTCAGTCTGGCGGCTGAAGGTAAGGATCTGCTTGACCAGATCTTTTGCTCGAGTTCCTGCTTTAAGCACTTGCTGTAAATTGCGTTCTAATGAAGAACCCTGCGGAGCATCTGCCGCTGCTATCTCTGTGAAGCCTATGACGGCAGTCAGGATGTTGTTGAAGTCATGGGCAATGCCACCGGCCAATGTGCCGATAGCCTCCATTTTTTGTGCTTGTTGGAGCTGGTCCTCCAGTTTCCCTTTTTCCCCCTCTGCCCGCTTGAACTCGGTGATGTCGCGGGCTGCAGCGAAAACCCCGGCTGCGCGCCCTTGTGCATCTTTATAAATCGAGGCATTGCAAAGGACAGGTGCAACTCTTCCATCGCGGTGTTTGATCTCAAGAGAATAATCCTGGACATGGTTATCCCGGAAGGCCTGTTGGTAAACCTTTTTTGCCGCATCAGGGTCACTAAAGTAACTTGAAAAGTCCGTCCCGATGATCTCCTTGCGCGACAACCCGGTAATCAATTCCGTTGCGTGGTTTACACCGGTAATCTTACCTTCGGCCGAGATCGTTACCAAAGAATCCAGGCTGGCTTCAATGAGCCCGCGTGCATATTGCTGCGATTCTTTCAGCGCTTCCTCCGCCTTCTTGCGCCTGGCCCCCACCTCAATGCCGTACAGGGCGAAAGCAATGTCGCCGGCCACCTCGCCGAACAACGATCGTTCCTCCTCATCCATAGCTCTCTCGGCGGGAATTGTAACAGTCAGAAAGCCATAGACGCGGCCTTTGTATTCCAGGCGAGCCATGGCCCGTGTTTTATGGGCGCAGGTTCCAGCCAGGGGGCAATCGCCGCATTCAACAGCCCCGGGTGCCAGTACCACGACTTCCGGTTGCTCAATGGCCCGCCGGATGCACCACGTTATTTCCCCTTGCTTCAGCTTGTCAATCATTGCCGGAAAGCCCTCTTCAATTCCTGCCTGCACCGCAGTTCCAACCCTGCCGTTTTCTTCTATGAGGGCGAGCCAGGCACCATAATACCCGCGAGTTTTGATGAGGTTGTCACAAGCACCCTGAATCAACCTGTCGCGGTCGTTTTCCTTAACGATAAGTTGGTTGACATCTCTGATAGAATGCAGCAGCAGGTTGAGGCGTTCTATCCTCCGTGTTCGTTCCTTCACTCTTTCTTCGAGTTCTTCGTTTAGTATTTTCAGTTCAAGTTGGGTCTTGATCAGTTCTTTATTTGCCTGATCGAGTTCCTGGCTCTTTTGAACGGCATTTTCGAATGAGGAAAGAAGAAGGTCGAGGATCTGTAAGCGATCCGAGGTGATCAAATGTTTCTGGCCTGCAAAGAAGATCTCAATGCTTATTTGAGAAATTCGCTCTTTTCGCAGCTCCTGGTTTGCAAAAATGTTCCGAATGCGAGAGACAAGAAATTTTTCACTGTAAGGCTTTGTGACAAAGTTGTCTGCCCCGCACCCCAGGCCTTTGATAACCTCTCTGGGGTCTGAAAGGGCAGTCAAGAGAATAACCGGGATTTCTTTAAGACTCTCATCGGCCTTGAGATGACGACAGAGTTCGTAGCCGTCCATCTCGGGCATCACAATATCGCTGACGATGAGAGCCGGCTTACGCTCCTGCACGGCTGCAAGCGCCTGTTTGCCGTTGGCTGCGGAAATGACTGTGTACCCGGAATCTTCGAGCAAGTGTCGTAGTTGCTCAGCCTGTGTGGGGCTGTCCTCCACGACGAGGATTTCTACGCCATTGTCCATAGTTGTCTTTTGCGAGTTCATAAGTCAATCTCCTTGCTTGCATACCATGCTTGTAAGCGTTGTTACAATACCCTCCGGAGGAAGCACATATGTTGCCGCATCAAGTTTTATTGCTTGTCCCGGCATGCCGTGAACAATCGAACTTTTCTTATCCTGGACAATAGTGACTGCGTCTTTTTCTTTCATCAACTTCAATTCCTCTGCACCGTCATTTCCCATCCCTGTGAGCAGCACGCCGACCGCATTCCGTCTGTAAACGTTTACAATAGAACGGAAGAGATAGGAAACTGATGGGCGAAGACAATTTTCATGCTTATCCTTGCTGAGTGCTATTCGACCACCGGTCTTTACCCCCATATGAAACCCATCCGGGGCAATATAGACATGCCCGGGAAGAACATACTCACCATGCGTAGCAACATGAATCGGCAAAGCAGAGTTTAGACGTAACCACTCCACAAGTCCCTGGACAAAACCTGCTGCTATGTGCTGAACGATCAACACAGGAACCGGAAAATCCTTTGGAAGCCCGGACAGAATTGTTTGAAGCACAACAGGACCACCTGTAGATGCGCCAATGGCAACAACATTGATCTTTGCCTTTATTCGCCCAGGTTTCGCTTCCGCCGGAGGCGTAACTGTGGGAACCACCGCTTCTCGTCGGGGACGAGGCCACCTTCTTACGACCTTCACCTCCGACATCAGCTTCACCGTCAGAATTAGCTCATTTGCAGTTGCCTCATTGTCCGGATGACCAATACCCGTTGGTTTCTGAACAACAGCAAGCGCGCCCGCCTCCATTGCACGGAATGTCGTTGCCACCTCTCTGGTATCCCAGCTCCCGCTCACAATGACTATGGGCGTAGGGCGGGTTTCCATGATTTTGCGAGTGGCCTCAAACCCGTTCATCTTCGGCATATTGATGTCCATGGTGATAACATCAGGCTTCTTACGCCTCACGGTTTCGAGGGCTTCCTTTCCATTATTTGCGGTTCCAATCACCTGTATCTGTGGATCAGAACCGAGAATATGAACTAAAAACTCCTGTACAACGGGTGAATCCTCTACGATTAGCACCTTGATCATGTCGCTTTACTCCAATTTCGGAATTGAGGAATTAAGGAATTCAGGAATTAAAGACCAATTTCGCAATCCCTTAAATATTTCCGGAACCCCTTGATTTGTTTACGACATTCACCTGCAAGTTCATAGCCCTTATCAAACATTGATCTGTTAATGTAGCCACAATCTTTAGCACGATATAACTGTGACTGCACTTCACCGGCTGATCTTTGTGCATACCCTAAAAACCTGACAAATTCACGAGTTGAACCGTCATCGAACCCTTCTGCAATGTTATCCATCACTGATCCGGCAGATTTCCATATTTGATTTCTCAGAATGAAGTCATTTCCGAACTTCTCTTGATTAGTCATGCTAAAAACAACCTTGCACAATTCCCTCGCTTTCTGCCAGCAAGGCAGATCTTCAAACCGTGTGTAATTCATAATCCCTCAATTCCTAAATCCCTCAATCCCTCAATCCCTCAATTCCTCAATCCCTCAATCCCTCAATCCCTCAATTCCTAAATCCCTCAATCCCTAAATCCCTCAATCCCTCAATTCCTCAATCCCTCAATCCTTCAATCCTTCAATCCCTATATCAGCCTATTTATCACTTCCAATAAGTTGCT
>JAUWHV010000011.1 GCA_030605675.1 Deltaproteobacteria bacterium
TCTCTAACCCTCTTCCACAGGGGTCAAGGGGCAAGGGTCAGGGGTCAAGGAAAATGAACGTCGAACATCGAACAACATGTTAAAAGACGAACATCGAACATCGAACGTCCAACGTCGAACAAAAAACGAATATCGAATATCAAACAAGGAACCGCAGAATATCGAAGGAAAGCAAAATATTTGGTCTCGAAGATCGTTTGATAGATTTTGCGATTCGAATAATTCATATAACAGAATTCAGGAATTAAATTCGCGGCCTATTTCATTGAAATTCAACTCGTCCAGTATGTCCTATTCCTTTCGCGCTTTCGTCTTTTCGTGCTTTCGTGATAATTCTTTGACTGTTACCCAGACTTATTGAGAAGTTACAATGAAATTTTTTGAGGATTCCGGCCGAATACTCAAACAGCTGTTTTTCCAGTTCATACTTCTGTTTTTTCCTTTTCCCCGTTCGATGTTCGATGTTGGACGTTCGATGTTCGATGTTTATTTTTCTTGCCCCCTGCCTCTTTCCCCACTTAGGACCCGTAAAGGAATAACTCCTCGGTTTTGCATCTCATCTTCAGGCCATCTTTGATCGATTTTCAATCGCAAAATCCTCTACGTGTCCTTAACGCAGATTTTTAAAGTAAATGCCATGATTTGCCGAAAAATAATAACACAAGGGTAGTAGCGATATCCGGGTTAATCCTCGATAGGAGACAAAATGGCATTATCTGATACTGAGAAATTAAGCATCAGGAAAAAAGGGTTACGATACAATCTTTTAGTGGCTGAAGCCCTGGTTTTTATCCTGCCTTTTATAGTTCTCATCTATATTTTTTATAAAAGCAATGTTGCTTTTGGATTATCTCAGTTAGTTATTATAGTTTTCAGTCTTGTTCTCATTCTGTCCGGTTTGATTATCATCCGTCAGATTTTCGACAGATTCATCATGATGGCGACTTCAATCAAGAGGGCTGAGACAGGTGAAAGTTGTTTGATGGATTTACAAAAAGATACGACAGAATTGCATGATATAGCAGTCTCGTTTAACAGCATCATGGAAAATTTCCAAAAAACAACCGACAACTTAAGACTCAGGGTTTTCGAATTATTTGCTATTAAAGAACTTACTGAAATCGCAAACAAAAGTTTAAATATTGATGAGTTGCTGAATACACTACTAGAAAAGACAATGGCAGTAACCAAGGCGCAGACGGGATCTGTGTTTATGGTTGAATCGGAAAAACAGCGGTTTTGCGTAGTAGCATCGAAGGGACTTGAAAAGGGACCGGAAAAGGGTTCTTACATAAACATCAATGAATCCTTGGCACGACATGTCGTATCTGACAGGAAGCCCCTCCTTGTTCAAGACATTGAGACAGATCCTGGGACCCGTAAGCCGAACGATCTTAAATGCGGATCACCGTCATTTTTGAGCATGCCGATTTTCGTGAGAGAAAATCTGATGGCAGTCTTGAATCTTTCCAATAAAGAGACCGCGGAAGTATTTGATGTAGATGATGAACAGATTGTGTCCATAATGATCGGCGGGATCGGATTTGCATTGGAAAATGCCAGGCTGCATTCAAAACTTGGAGAGCATGTAAAAAGTCTTCAGGAGAGCACCGGAGAACTGACCACTGCCAATGATAGACTTCAAAATGAGATCAGCGAGCGCAAGCGGGTCGAAAAGGACCTGAGAAAGGCCAAAAAAGATTCCGAAGCTATGAACCTGGAACTGGTGGAGGTCAATAAAAAGCTCGAACAGGCGATCGCCAGGGCCAAAGAGATGGCCATGCAAGACAAGACGGCAAACAAGGCCAAGAGCGAGTTCCTGGCCAACATGAGTCACGAGATTCGCACTCCGATGAACGCAGTCCATGGTTTTACTGACATGCTGCTTGATACCGATCTAGATGAAAGCCAGATCGAATATGCACAGACTATTAAGAAGAGCGGTGAGGCATTAATCTCCTTGATCAATGATATCCTTGATTTCTCCAAGATCGAGGCAGGAGAGTTGAGTTTTGAGGAGATTGATTTTGATCCGGAACTTCTTGCTTATGAAGTCTGTGAACTGACCCGCCCCAAGGTTGGATCAAAACCGATCGAGATCCTGTGCCGTATCGGGGATAATCTTCCTTTATTGGTAAAAGGAGATCCGGGAAGGTTTCGTCAGGTTCTAACAAATCTGATGAGCAATGCCCAAAAATTTACAGGGTCAGGAGAGATTGAACTCTCCCTTGATGTTGAAGAGGAAAAAGATGAACAGATAAAACTCCATGCAACAGTGAGGGACACAGGCATCGGCATCCCGAAAGACAAATTGTCCACTATCTTCATGCCTTTTCATCAGGCTCACGGTTCCACTGCGAGAGTGTATGGAGGCACTGGTCTGGGTCTATCGATATGTAAGCAGATATCTAAACTGATGGGTGGAGATGTGTGGGCGGAAAGCCTTTTGGATTGTCGATTGATAATTGATGATTGTCGATTGAAAGACAAACCCAAAGACAAACACAAAGCCGAGGACAATCTTCAACCTCCGCCAGGCAATCGTCAATCAACAATCAACAATCAACAATCCCATGGTCCCGGTAGCATTTTTCACTTTACGGCATGGTTTGAAAAACCTGAAGAAAAATATGTCGGGAGATTTACCCCTGTTTCGCTCACCGGCAAGAAGGTCCTGATTGTTGACGATAACCAGACCAACCTGGATATATTAACGCTCATTTTAGAGCAGCCTGGGATTCATGTCGTTGCCTTGAGAAATGGCGCTGAAGTTATACCAACCCTGGAAATGACCATGGGAACAGGGAATCCATTTCATGCATGTATCATCGACATCCACATGCCCGGTATGAGCGGATATGAAGTAGCACAGGCAATCCGAAGATATGAAAAAGAACCCGCAACACGCAACTCGCAACCCGCAACACACATCGTCCTGATTGCCTTATCTTCTTTGATGGAGCGGAATGCTCAAAGATGTGAAGAGGCGGGATTCGATGGTTTTCTGAGCAAGCCGATTCACAGGGAAAAGCTATACCGAATGCTGGAGAGATTGTTAGGAGAAAAAAGGGAAAAGCTATACCGGATGCTGGAGGGATTGTTAGAAGAAGAGCTGGGTGATGAGGAAAAGGATGAAGCAGCCAAAAAGAAGATCATGACCCAGTACTCAGTTCAGGAGGAGATGAAGCATTCTGTGCGTATTCTCTTGGCAGAGGACAATCCGGTTAACCAGAAACTGGCAAAGGTAATGTTGACCAAGGCCGGGTATCAAGTGGAAGTGGCTAATAACGGCGAGGAGGCGGTTGAAAAGTACAAGCAATCTCCCGAGGACTTTGACCTGATCTTTATGGATGTTCAGATGCCTAAGATGGATGGAATTGAAGCGACAAAAGCAATCCGAAAATATAAAGAGCAACTCAAAGCTCAAGGCTCAAAGCTCAAAGCAAAAGATGGAGCTTCTTCCTGCGAACTTTCAGCTTTGAGCTTTCAGCATTCAGCTCGATCGGAACATGTTCCGATCGTTGCCATGACCGCTCATGCGATGAAGGGTGACAGGGAAAAGTGCCTTGAAGCAGGCATGGATGACTATGTCACAAAGCCTATCAAAAGAGAGCTTGTCTTTGAGAGTATTGAGAAGTGGGTTTTTGGGGGATTATCATAATACCAGTTCGGCACCGGCCTTTCGGGCCTTTTTCTCGTTTACCAGGGAGAGCAGAAGGATGCCGAGGATGAAGAAAAAGATAAGGGAGAGGATTGAGTTTCGGGATGAGCCGGTCCAGTGGCGGATAATGGCAAAGATGAATGGCCCCCAGACTGCTGAGAACTTGTTGACCACTGAGTAGAAGCCAAAGAACTCGGCTGAGGCGCCTTCTGGAATAATTGAGGCGTAGAGGGAGCGGCTTATGGCCTGTGATCCGCCGAGCACAAGGCCGACAATCCCGCCCATGACGAAGTACTCTATTGCTGAATGAATGAAATAGGCATAGATCACCACACCGCTCCATCCTATCAGAGTGACAATCACAGCCCGTTTGGCCCCAATCTGCTTGGAAACCCATGCTAAGAGAAGTGCCCCGAGGAAGGCTACGGCCTGCACGAGCAGAAGTGTCATCATGAGTGTCGTGGTGGAGAGATGAAGTTCCTGCTTTCCGTATATGGTAGCCATCTGGATGACAGTCTGTATCCCCTCGTTGTAGACAAGAAAGGCTGTAAGAAATAGCACGAGGTGACGGAGTTGGCGCAACTTGCTGATTGTCTTCCAGACCCGTGAAACACCCAGGGAGATATAACCCAGACCCAATGGGATACGCGGGAAGCCCTCAGGCAGGGCCTGAATCCTGCGCGGTTCCCGGAGCAAAGAGACAGTCACCAGGGCAAAGCCGCCCCACCACAATGCAGCAGTCAGCATCCCCAGGCGGGCAGCCTCGGCCTCGGAAAGACCGATCTTTTCATGTACTGCGAGGAGCCCCAGGGCTAGGGCAAACTGGAGCCCGCCTCCCACATATCCATAGGCAAAGCCCTTGCTGGAGATCCGGTCCGTCTCCCCCTCCGGGGCGATCTGGGGAAGGAAGGCATCATAGAAAACATTGGCTCCGACAAATCCGATCTGGGAGATGACAAACAGGATCATGGTCAACCATACGTCCCCAGCTTTACTAAAGGAGAGGAAGGCCGCGCTCACTACGCCCAGATAACAGAAGGAGAATAGAAAGCGTTTTTTTGTGCAACAGAAGTCGGCAATGGCTCCAAGTGTCGGGGCTGCAATAAAGACGAGGAACGCTGCTGCTGAAACCATGAATCCCCACAGGGTCTCGGCGGCATAAAGAGTGCCTCTGATTTCCAGTCCATCAGGAGGAACCACCACGCCCGCAAAGTAAATGGGCAGGATGGCTACGGCCAAAGTGGTGATATAGGCGGAATTAGCCCAATCGTACATGGCCCAGCCAAATATGACCCTGCGGTCTCCCCGGATAGGCATATTTGCTATATTTTCAGACGCCTGACGCATGCTTCTAAGTGTAACATAAGGGACCCATCACATGTAACATGTATTTGTGACTTGTCGGGTTTCTGAAACATGAGTAGTTTGCCTGGAAAATAGAGGTGGCTATCCCTATGCATGCAAGGACCTATCTATTGGTGGGGGCCCTTACCCAAGATCTCACCAAAGACGGCTTTCGCTATGGCGGTACGGTAGCTTATGCCGGCTTGACCGCCATGGCTTTAGGATACAGCGTCACAGTATTCACTACGTGTGCGCCGGACGAGCCTGTGCACGAAGTCCTTCCAGGGGCAACCATTCACATCCTCGATTCCCCGATGACGACCACCTTTCGCAACCAGGATACCCCCTCCGGCAGAATTCAGCAGATCCTTGCCACTGCCCGTCACATCCAACCCGATATGGTCTCGCAGGCCTTTTATTCTGCAGACATCATTCACATCGCCCCGGTGGCTGATGAATGTCCTCGGGAACTCCGGGAGGTTTTTTTGCCCAGAGGACGACTTGTGGCCACCCTGCAGGGCTGGTTCAGGACCTGGGACAGCAGCGGCCTGGTTTCAATTCAAAAGGTGCCCCCTGAGCAACTGGCTGGTTTTTACGCTGTGGTCTTGAGTTTTGATGACCTGGATGGTGATCTGGCCTATGCACGGGCCTTGGCCGGCGTGGTGCCGATTCTTGTGGTAACTGAGGGCCATCGGGGTGCGAGGCTTTTCCGGCAGGGCAGCGAGCGTATTTTCCCGGTACCCGAGGCGCAGGAGAAGGACCCCTGTGGGGCTGGAGATATCTTTGCAACTGCTTTTTTTTCTGCCCTTGATCAGGGTTATTCCCCAGGGGCTGCGGTCAGGTTTGCAAACCGTCTGGCCGCATTCTCAGTAAGCCGCCTGGGGCTTGCCTCTGTGCCCACGGCTTTGGAGATACAACAGGCCGGGATTTTGCTGGACAAGGCTTTGCCTCACACATCAGGGACCTGAGCATGAGAGTTCCGGATAAGGAAAGCGCATACACCGACATCCATGTGCACGCCGTGCCGCGTGATGGGAAGATCCAGGCTCACGGCTGGCGGCGGGCATTGTTTACCCTGGCTGCCAAGCGATCCGGTGCGCACGGGACAGGACCGGAGGCTGCGCGGACTTATACTGAAACACTGGCAAGACATCTTAACAGGGCCCGTCATGTGCGGCGCGCAGTGCTGCTTGCGCTGGATCAGGCATATGACGAACACGGGAAGCCTCTCACAGCGATGACCGGCTTCTCTGTGAGCAATGAAGATGTGCTGGCATGGTGCAGGGATGTGCCGGATGTTTTTCTATTTGGTGCATCGATTCACCCCCACAGACGCGATGCCCTTGATGCCCTTGAACGCTGCGCAGAACAGGGCGCAGTCTTAGTCAAATGGTTGCCGAACAGCCAGGGTATTGATCCGGCGGATCGTCGCAACCTGCCTTTTTACCAGAAGCTTGCTGAATTGGGTCTCCCACTGCTCTGTCACACAGGTTTTGAATTTGCCCTGCCCGCTATACACCAGGCATATGGGGACCTTGAGCGCCTGCGTCTTGCCTTGGAGCAGGGTGTCACCGTGATCGCCGCCCACAGCGGGTCCAGCGGCCTTTTCATTAACCCACGGGCTCTGACGCGTTTTGAACAAATGCTTCGCCGCTATCCCAACCTGTATTGCGACACCGCGGCCCTTGCGCTCCCCAACCGAATGGAGGCCTTGCTGTGGTGGCGTGGTCATCCGGAGCTGTTTAACAGGCTGTTGTTCGCCACAGACTTTCCCGTTCCCTTTTGGACCCCGCCCTGGTCTTTGTTTTTGTCTCGTGCCGACTATATCCGATTTGCAAGGGAGCATAACCCATTTGACCGGATGGCAGTGCTATTAAAGGGATTGGGAGTTTATCCTCCCCATGATGGCTTTGAATTACTTCTTCAACATTCCCGCTGAGCCTGGCAATCGGCAAAACAGAACCCCAGCCCATCCAGGAGAAATGCTATTAAGGGACTGGGATCTATGGTATAGCCTGCGCAAGCATAAACTTATTCCTCCCTTCAGAAATGGCGTCCTATAGAGCGCTTCAGGAAAGAGCAGCCGTCTTTTTCCAGCTTGTCTTGCTGGTCCATGAGTGTGCAGCTTCTGGGTGATTCTCATATCTTTGGTGTCCCTGAACAAAAGACTTGGTATATATCTTTGCAATATGCTCATTATGGGATATATTATTGTCATATATCAATCTATGAATGAAAAGGATTTATATCCATGGAAAAAACAACAGCGAAAGTGTTTGTCAGCGGAAGGAGTCAGGCCGTCCGTATCCCCAAGAAGTTCCGATTTAATACCAACGAAGTTTTTGTTGAGCGGGAAGGAGATCGTATAGTCCTCACGCCCAGGCCAAAATCTTGGGATCAATATTTTGCCAAAGCAAAGCCTTTTAGTGATGACTTTCCAGATCATATTGAAGATTTATTGCCTGAAGAACGTGAGGCGCTTTGATGAAGTACCTGCTGGATACAAACGTCTGTATTGCCATCATCAAGGAGTGCCCCGAAGAAGTAAAGGCAAAACTCTTGAAAATCCCAATTGGAGAAATCGGAATATCGAGCATCGTTCTGGCGGAGTTATGGTATGGAATCAGACTGTCCCGGAAACGCGAACATAACGAGGCTGCGTTAAATCAATTTCTGGAGTATGTGACTGTATTGGACTGGCCGGAACAGGCCGCACCTGAATATGGAATGATTCGTGAGCATCTCAAGAAAAAAGGAACTCCCATCGGGGCCAACGATCTTTTGATCGCCGCTCATGCATTGGCGCTGGATGCAGTATTGGTTACGGATAATGCTAGGGAATTTGAGCGCATACCGAGCCTAAAAATTGAAAATTGGATTTCTCGATAAACAAGTCCCCGTTCCCTATTCACGGCTCCTGAAAGGCACATTGTCCTCATAGCATTGAGCATCAAACGATGACCAAAAAACGAAAAAAAACGAAAGAGTGGAAAAGGCGGCAGAAAAAAATTAAGGAACGGCAACGTTCCAGAGAAACGATTACTGACAGCCAAGAAAAATTACTACAAAGAGTTAAAAACAAATCGGCCAACGATGGTAATAAATTTCGTGTTGAAAAAAGATCCAGCCAACAGAAGATGTCCGAAGTTATAATTGATTTTGCAAAACCTTTACTTGATGCTGCCCAAACTAACGAAGAAATGCAAAGGGCTATAGGTATGGCAATCGCAATGTGGAATGTTGCAATATTGCCGGACAAAGAACAAAAGGATTTTTTAAGAGAATTTTTTAATAATACTAAAGATTCTTCCAGCAATCAGGATCTGCCTGAAGAACACGATCAAGTTGTTTCTTACTTTATAGCTCGTAAAAAAGTATTTTTTTCGGATATGAAGAGAATGATATTGGATTATGAGTGTGTTGAAACCCCGCAGGGTTTTCATCTCAATGTCGTTTCCACCGAGTTACAGGAAA
>JAUWHV010000041.1 GCA_030605675.1 Deltaproteobacteria bacterium
GTACCCTCCGCCTCGCATCTGCAGCACCCTGTAAACGGTTACAGTTCGGTAGGTTGTGGTAAACGGGCGTTGTAACCCCGTGAACGGTTACGACTATTTAGAGACCTCCTCAGGTTGAGTCGTTGAGGGTACAATATTTTCAGGCTGAGTTCCACTCGGCCGGCTATCATCAGACAAGGCATCTGTCTTTTCATCTAAGCCTTGCACAGGTTTCTCAACCCCGGTTACTGGTGCAGGAGCAGTTTCAACAGTCTCAGGAATTACAATAGTCTCAATAGTCTCAACACTTTCAGTAGTTTCAGGAATTACAGCAGGTTCAACTGGCTCAGTAGTAACAGGACTGGTAGTTACCTCCACGTCCTGCATTATCGAATCCTCAACCTTGTGAGCTGACAAATAGGTGAGAACAAGAGAAGAAGCCATAAAGAGCACTGCCAGTCCTGTAGTGAGTTTGTTAAGAAAGGAGGTTGGCCCCGCACTGCCAAAAATGGTATCACTGGACCCGAATACAGCACCTATCGTAGCCCCTTTGCCCTGCTGGAGCAAGACAGTAAGAACCAAGAAGACACATATAATAACGTGGACTATTACTAATATAGAGTACAAAATATATCCTTTAAGTCGCTTCTTTAATTAACCCACCCGGCAACTGGCGATCTGAGCAAAGCTCCCGGGTTTGAGAGATGCACCGCCAACAAGAGCTCCGTCTACATCAGGGAGCGCCATTAATTCATTGACATTTTCCGGTTTAACCGAGCCACCATACAATATTCGAATTTGCCCTGCAATACCGGAATCGAAATGACCGGTAAGCCATGACCGGATATGGATGTGGGCATCCTGTGCCTGATCCGGGGTAGCTGTTTTACCTGTACCGATTGCCCATACGGGTTCATAGGCAACTGCTACTTTGCCTGCCTCTTGGTTACCTACCTCTGAAAAGCCTGCTGATAATTGTTTTTCAAGTATCTCATTCGTAAGCCCGGCTTCTCTTTCCTCCAACTTTTCTCCGATGCACAGGATTGGAAGCAAATCATTTTCCAGGGCAGTCTTGACCTTTAAGGCAATAAGGCTATTTTCTTCTCCGAAAATGTGCCTGCGCTCTGAGTGCCCTAGGATTACCCACTTAACTCCGAATTCCTTGAGCATGATAGGTGATATTTCACCAGTGAAGCCACCCTTTTGCTCAAAGTACATATTCTGAGCTGCAAGGGACACAAGTTCACTTTCCTTAATGATTTCACCGGCTGCTGAAAGGGCAGTAAACGGAGGTGCAATTACCACCTCTCTTTCTGACAGGTTATTCACAAGGGGCAAAAAGACCTTAAGGAAATCACGGGTCTCGGCCACGGTTTTGTACATCTTCCAGTTAGCTGCTAAAACAGGTTTCCTTTTTGAAGAATTCATTTTTTGCTACACTCCTCAAGTGCCGTTATGCCCGGCAGTTCTTTTCCTTCCAAAAGGTTGAGAAAAGCCCCACCACCTGTGGACATGTAAGATATGTTTTTTACTTCACCTGCTCTGTGGATGGCCAGATCAGTATCTCCTCCGCCCACAATACTGAGGGCCTGACTGCTGCCGACTGCATGTGCCAGGTCCATGGTACCCTGGCTGAAGGGATCAAGCTCAAAGGCCCCCATTGGGCCATTCCATATTATGGTTTTGGCATTGTAAAGGGCTTCACTGAAGAGGTCTGACGTCGCAGGCCCTATGTCCAATGCCATCCAATCATCAGGTATTTCCTGGGTTGGGACGATCCTGGTTTCGGCGTTTGTGTCAAGATCCTGTGCTATGACGCAGTCAACAGGAAGGTAGAATTTGATACCTTTGTCTTTTGCCTGATCAATTAAGGCCCTGGCCGTGTCTACCAGCTCTTTCTCAGTGAGGGATTTTCCTATATCAATGCCTTGCGCCGTCAGAAACGTATTGGCCATTGCCCCGCCGACTATCAGCTTATCCACCCGGTTCAGTATGTTTTTAATGGCCTCCAGCTTGCCGGATATCTTGGCCCCACCCAGAATGGCCACCAGAGGCCTGGCAGGTTCTTCCATGGCCTTTTTGAAGTATAAAAGTTCCTGCTTTATAAGTAAACCGGCTGCACACTCTTTAATCAGGCCGGGTACTCCGGTCACTGAGGCATGGGCCCGGTGTGATACCGCAAAGGCATCATTTATATATACATCGGCCATTTTTGCCAGGGCTTCTGCAAAGCCAGGGTCGTTTTTTGTTTCTCCTTGATGATACCTGAGGTTTTCAAGTAGCAGCACTTCTCCGTCTGACATGGAGTTGACCTGGTTCTCCACTTCATCTCCAATGCAGTCCGGGGCCAGAGATACCTCCCGGCCTATCAGCTCTCCAAGACGCTTGGCCACGGGTCTCAGGCTGAATTTTTCTATCCTCTGCCCCTTCGGGCGGCCAAGATGCGAGCAGAGTATCAGTCGTGCTCCAGCCTCTATGGCGTGACGTATGCTTGGCAGGGCCGCCCTGATACGGTTGTCGTCTGTGATATTGCAGGAATCGTCCAGGGGGATATTAAAGTCCGTCCTCATCAGGACCCTTTGGCCTTTCAGAGGAATCTCATCTATATAGTTGATCACGACCGTATCTCCCCTTGCAAAAATTCTATATCTAATTTTCAAACCAGAGACATCTCTTCCTCTATCTGAGTGGCATGCTTACCCATGTATATCGAGCCGTTTCTGCCGTCAATACTCAGAAAGTCGCCGGAACGAATGATGCGGTCGTGTAACCGCGCAAAACCCTGGTTTTCAAAGACCTGCAGTTGCTTGCAGCCCACAATGCAGTTCTTGTCCAGACGAAATGCAATAATGGCTGCATGAGATGTCTGCCCTCCCTTTGCTGTGAGCAGGCCGTCTGTTAAAGTAATTTCCTTGATATCGTCCGGGACCGTGTCTGACCGGATCAGGATCAATGGGGTTTTGGGCTCCTTCTCGCGAAAGGTTTTAATCTCAGAGAGGGTGAACACAGCCTTCCCTGTCACGGCCCCTCCACTCACCCCAATGCCTCTGCCAAGGTAGCCGGCCTCCAATTCTGCCGAGTGTACAAAAACCTGAACGATGTATCGCCTCTTGGTGGTCATGTTCCGGCTCTGGAGTATGAAGAGCCTGTTGCTCTCCGGGCCTTCAAAGGTAAATTCTATCTCCTGTGGATCCCATCTTTTTTCGTAGATAATCTCTCTGGTCATAGACAACAAGGTATTGTAAATCTCAGGAAAATTTTTTTCCAGAGTCATTTCGGAATCAAGCCCCATGGCTTTTTCCTGCTTTATTGAAATCGGATATGTAGAGACCAGGCCGCTTACGATGTCATCTCCCTGATTGCCGGTAGTGAAGTCGCCCCACAGGCTGATACGGTCTATATGGTCGGTATGGATTGGTGTGAAGGCCACGCCGGTACCGGATGTCTCAGCAAGGTTTCCATAGGCCATGGCTTGCACTATCACAGCCGTGCCCCAGTAATCGGATATCTCCATTATTTCCCTGTAGCTCTTTGCTTTTTCAGACCCCCAGGAGGTAAGGATCAGTCGTATGGCCACAAGGAGTTGCTCAAAAGGTTCCACCTCCACCTCCAGACCATGGTCCAGCGTGGCTTGACGGTAAGCCATGGCCAATTCTTTCATCTGATCTCCGGTAAATTCCCTTTTCTGATTTACTCCGTACCGGCGTTTATGGTTATTCATGAGCTCGGTGAACATCTCACGTTCCAGATCAAAGGACATGGCCCATGATTGAACAAACCTGCGGTAATTATCCCAGGCAAACCAGGCCTTCCCTGTCTTTTCCGCCAGGCCTTCTATGATTTCAAGGTTACTGCCAACGTTAATGATTGTTGACATCATCCCCGGCATGGAAATGGCCGCTCCGCTCCTAACCGACAAGAGCAAGGGATTTGACGGGTCGCCAAACCTGCATCCGGTCCGGCGCTCTATCTCCCCAATTGCTTTCTGAAGCTGTGACTTGAATTCTCTGTATACACTGGGCAGTTTCCGGATAATCGGATAGCACCTGAAAACCTCGGTTGTGACTATCACTCCTGGTGGAACCGGCAGGCCATTCTGTGCCAGGAGTACCAGATTAAATCCCTTATTGCCGAGGTGTATGAGGTTTTTTGTCTGTTCTTTCGGACCATGTATGGGGCACAAGATCTGATCCGGATCATAGCTCAACATTAAGTCAAGTTCCTTGTGATCCAGTCTTTCTTTCTGCTCTCCAAGCACCTGGTATACCCTGGCTATAAAGTTGTCCAGGTACTGTAGTCCAAAGGTGCCGGAGATGAGGTCTCTCAGGAACCACTCTGTTATCTGATGAATGAGCTGGGTCTCGTTTTCAGCCTCTTTTATAGCAGTCTTGTATTTTGGAAGAAGGTTGTGTTTGCCCAACTGGCGAATAATAAGAGAGATATTGTCCTGATGGGGACTTATGTAATAGACATGGATAATGTCTTTAACCCCCTCAGACAGTCCTCTCACTACGTCCAGGTACTGGGAAAAGGCAAATCGCCTGACCTCGAAAGATTTTTCCAGCAATCCTAGATAAGTGGCGAATTTTTTAGAATACACTCCGTCTAGCTGTACGGCTCTCCAGAAAAGGCGGAGGTACCTCAGTATGCGCACAAAAATAGGCCCTGAGATAAAGGTTGAATCTATCTCAGCTATCAGTTGTTCGAAGTAAATATTGGCCAGGTTCTCCAGGCGGAAACTGAGGCTAAGGGCGTCAAACTTTCGCTCATGGTAACGGCCATACATTGAAGGAATGTCCACTGTTATATGCCGTTTGTGGTATATGTCCTCCCTGATTTCAAACTGCTCCTTGCTGAGAATAATGCCCTTAAGGACATCAAGCTGGTCCAGGATTACCTCAAGACTCCGCTCCGGATCGTCATCCACATCCAGGACTTCAAGTACCTTATCCAGTCCCTCAAAACCCAGATTTTTGGCTTCTTCCAGATGATGACGGATTTCCTGAGCGCCAAGCTTGTACTTATAGGCCTCAAGCCGGTACATCTGGATAAGAAGTTCAACACGTCTTCTCTCTTGAAGGGGGATATCAGGGACTTGACCTAAAATTTGAGAGAGCCGGTCTTCTTCCAAATTCAGCAGGCTATCTACACTGCGGGTAAATCGTTTGAGATCCAGCACATCTGCCAGATGCCGTATGAGTCTGTGGACATGATCCGCGTGAGGGCCATGGTCGGGAACCTGCTCCAGGATTTCAGAGGGCAAGAAGGGGGCCAGCCCTTTCTTTTGCCTGCTGAACCAAAAGCACAGAATGGCCTCAATAAAATCGACAATGCGGTTGTTGCTCTCAACATGGCTCTGTTTTCTCAGGAAATGAATAAGGATATCCTTGCGGTGAGATATCTCATCAAGCTCTGTTGACACATCCCTCAGGAGACCCTCTGCTCCTATTTCATTGAAGTAAACCGGCAGGATCTTGGTCAACTGTTTGACCAGATTGTAAGTCGGCTCTATGTCACAGTTAAGTAGTCTGCTGACGTCTTTCTGAAACAGGTCTGTATCCCGGATGCATGTGCCTGCCAACTTGAGGTTTATAATAAGGGCTGACAACAGGGTGCCGCAGAAGCCGGTTTTTTGTTCTACAAATTTTAACCAGACACGAATATTCTGCAGGTGAGCAGGATCGCTCAAGATATGCCATTCGGCATCTACGCCCTTAATCCCGGGGGGATTGAAGCCAAACCGGACTACCTGATTAAGAAAAAGTTCTATAAGCCTTGTGTCGTCCCTGCGGACGACCTCTGAACCCAGGGCCTCGATGCACTGAAGAGCAGTCCTTGGGAAATGTCCTACTTGCTGCTTTAGCAGCGCAAAGCTTCTGGAAAGGATCTCTTGAAGCTGCTCCAGGTCTGCAGTACGTATAAGATACAAAAGGCTGCGGTTGATCTGTCGAAGGATTTCCTCGTGGATCGTGGACAGGCCTTCTATTTCAATAAGATGGAATGGCAGCAGAAGGTATAATCCGGCCTCTTGATTGCGGAAAGCCTGCTCTTTTGATGATACGGGCGGGATTTGACGCGACAGACGGGCTAGGTCCTGGACAATCTTTCTGTACTGATTCACTATATCCAGATAGCCTGGGCGCCCGGCCAACTCCAAGACGTCTTTTTCCTTAAAAGGCGCTTTCCTTTCTATTTCCAGGTCTTCCAAAGAGGATTTGAGCTGTTTATGCGAGACCGGCTCGATAAATCCCAGCGTCTTTTTCAGGTCTTCAGAATCCAGTTCCATGGAGAACTGTTCAATAGCGCTGTTTAGCCGGTTAACAGGGTCTTCTTGCTCAAGCCAGTACTGAGAGGTAGCTTTCTGAACTTCAACAAGAAGTCTTCCAGCTTCATCCCACAACCCCGGAGAGGTCTTTTGCCCCTCCAGGCGGTTGGAAAGATTCTGTATCAGGCGTGATACAGGGTGATAGCTCCTGGCAACAGCCTTAATCACATGCGCATTGGATTCTTTAAACCTGTGAAAGGCATGTTCAATATCAGGCAGTATTGTCAGAAGCTTTTCAGTATCTACTTTTTGAATGATCTTTTCCAGAAAGGCCAGGAGTCCGTTTACGGCTTCGGTCTTCCGGTCATTTTCAGGGGCCTGGGAGATGACATCAGAGAAGGTGTCCAAAAGCACTCTGATGGCCTCAGATCCCTGAGACGAACGGCTGTAAGTAGCAAGATTCTTGAGTGCAAATGACCTCAGATCTTCAATCACAACCTCCCAGTTGCGAAATGGATGGTGCAGCTCAAAGAGGAGGCTATTAACAGCCTTAATTATGCCCTGATAATCCTTGACTGCGTCCCGGAGAACCTGGTAGCGGGACTCAAACTCTATTTCCCGGACGGCTGTGGTCTCAAGATTTGCACAGAGGGCTTCCGATACTATCATGTTAATAGCTCACAGGTGATAGGTGATAGCTCATAGGTATTAGCTCATTGGGAAAACAGGTATTCAGCAACCATGAGCCATGAACTATGAGCTAACATTCATGTGAAGGATCAGATCCAATATCCTGTTGGAGTACCCCCATTCATTGTCATACCATGACATGACCTTGATCAACTTGTCCCCAATAACTTTGGTGCATGCGCCGTCCACAATAGAGGACCTTGGGTCTCCCATGAAATCCGTGGAGACCAGGGGTTCGTCCGTGTATCCGAGGAAACGGTTGGTAGCCGCCTTAATAGCCTCGTTTATTTCGGCTGCTGTGGCACGTTTTTCCACCTGGGCCACAAGATCCACTATGGAGACGTCAGGGATGGGCACACGGACTGCCAGGCCGTCAAATTTGCCTGTAAGCTCAGGAATGACCTTGCTTACTGCTGCTGCGGCACCGGTCTTTGTGGGAATCATATTGACAGCAGCGGCCCTGGCCCGTCTGAGGTCGCTGTGTGGAAAATCAAGCAATCTCTGATCGTTTGTATAGGCGTGTACAGTGGTAATCAGCCCGGAAACTATACCAAATCTGTCCAGTATTACTTTGGCCATAGGGGCGAGACAGTTGGTGGTGCAGGAGGCATTAGATACGATGTGGTGACTGGCTGGATCATAGTCGTCTTCATTGACCCCCATCACAATCGTGACGTCCTCATGCTTTGCAGGGGCAGTGATTACGACTTTCTGTGCTCCGGCCTCCAGATGCCCGCGTGCAAGATCCGCATCACTGAACCGTCCGGTAGCTTCGATTACGTATTCCACACCCATTTCCTGCCAAGGCAACTGGGATGGCTCCTTGATCGCTGTTATCCGTATATCTTTGCCGTCCACAATTATTCCCTGATCTGTGCCCTGCACATCAAGGGGGAATGTTCTCATTACAGAATCATACTTTAACAGGTGAGCCAGCGTCTGGGTGTTTGTCAGGTCATTTATGGCCTCAATTTCAATGGCTTCAAATTCTTTATATTGTTTAGAAGCCCTGAAAATGCTCCTTCCAATGCGTCCGAAACCGTTGATGCCGACCTTAATAGTCATGTCTGAACCTCCTAGCAGCTATTATTCGGGATTAATTATATTGGTTGGGTCTTGATCGTTGGTTACTTTTTCAGGATTGCAGTTGCCTGATTGATGCTTTTTCTACTATAATCTACCACTTCGTCTGCCACTTCATGCAGGGTCTGATCCTTATTCCTGCACTGGCACAATTTGATCAACATAGGAAGATTTACCCCTGTTATGACCTCGACCTTGTTGTCCTCCAGGAAGGCAAGGGTCATGTTGGCCGGAGTCCCACCGAACATGTCTGTAAGTATCAGTACACCGTCACCCGTATCTACTTCCTTAATAGCCTTGCGGATGTCGGACTGTAATTTATCTATAGGCCTTGACGGATCTACAGAAAGGGCGACCATCTGTTCGGCCTTGCCCACAATGAAAACCGTCGTTAATAACAGCTCATCAGCAAGACGGCCGTGGGATGTCACAACCACACCTACCATGTATTTATTCCTCCAGTTCCAGGTCTCTGTGTGTGACGATAACCTCCTCATCAGCCCCTGTAAATATTTCTTTTAGATGCTCTACAATGGCAACACTTCTGTGTCGACCTCCTGTGCATCCTACGGCAATCACAAGATAAGATTTACCTTCATTTCTGTATTCCGGGACAAGGAATTTCAAGAGGCCTTCGGCATGTTTAAGAAATTCAATAGTGTCTTTTTTTTCCAAGACATAGGTTCGGACTTCATGGTCGCAGCCGCTTAAGGGGCGCAGCTCCGGCTCGAAGTATGGATTTGGCAAAAATCTGACATCCAGGACCAGGTTGGCATCGGCAGGGACCCCGTACTTAAAGCCGAATGACAGTATGTGTATCACGAGTTGATCCAGGCGCTTTCTAGGGGAGTAAAGCCTGACAATACCCTGCCTTAGCTGATGAACATTGAAATCTGAGGTATCAAATAATTTGTCGGCACATTCCCTTAGCCCCATCAGATGTTCCCTCTCAACATGTATTCCTTCAAGGACATTGCCCCTGGGCTTCAAGGGATGCCGGCGGCGGGTTTGGCTGAATCTCCGTACTAATACCTCATCCTTTGCATCGAGAAACAGGATTTCGAGGTGAAATCCTTCTTCTTTAATCTGTGTAAAGATAGACTGGTATTGATCGAGGAAACTCTCTTCTCGCACATCCATCACAAGGGCTACACGGGTGGGCATTGTGGAAACATTTTCAGTAAGGGAGAGGAACTCCGGCAAGAGGGCTATCGGAAGATTGTCCACACAGTAATAGCCCATGTCTTCAAAGGCTTTGAGTGCAGTACTCTTACCGGATCCGGACATGCCGGTTATAACTATCGTTTGAACCAGTTTGACCGGATCATCAGGTGCTGAAATTGCCCCGGGCTCATCTTTTTGAAACAGGGCTTGTAGGGATTTGTCAGTCATTTCTCGTTCTTTGTGTAAAACGCTGTGGGTCTTAGACCTGACCGTCTATTTCTTCTATTACTTTTTGAATGGAACGTGCATCCGGCGCTTCCATAATTCGCTGGTGCACTTCCCGGGTCTTTAACACCCTTGAAACCTGGGCTAATAGTTTGAGATATGGGGTTGCCGAGTTGTCAGGTGCAAGCAAAAGAAACATTATGTGAACCGGACGGTTATCCATTGCATCAAAAGGGATACCTCCCGGGCTCCGGCCGACTAATATGAGCATATGGTCCAGTTCGGGGAGTTTCCCGTGTGGAATTGCCACTCCACCCCCAATACCTGTACTGCCCAGTTGTTCACGCTCATTGAGGACAGATAATACGGCATCCTGATCCAAGGCGGGCTCTATTTCCGCTACCCTTTTAGCCAGGCTGGCCAGTGCCTCTTCTTTGGATTTGGTATTAAGATCGGGGATGATACATCTGTTGCAAAGAAAATCGAGTATCTTCACTGTCATTACGGTTCGACTAACCCCAAGGTCCCATCCATACGCCAGTAAAGGACGTTTATTGCGTTGGTCTCAGCATTGGTGAACATCATGAAGTTTTGATTAAGTGACTGGAACTGAGCAGCTGCTTCCTCAACAGCCATGGGTTTGGCATCCATTTTTTTTGTGGTGATTATACCCAGGTCCTCTTTTTCTGTTTCGGGAGACGGTGATATGTCTAAAAGGGCCGGTTCGGAAATTGAGCTGGATCCTCTCTTGCTGCGAATCTTTTCTTTATATCGCTTTAACTGCTTATAGATTTTGTCAGATACCAGATCTATAGCCGCCCGCATTTCATTCTGTTCTTCCTTGGCTGCTGCCCTTATGCCATCTCCTGAAAGCACAACCTCTGCTGTCTGCCTGAATTTCTCCACTGACAAAACGACATTTACATCCATGGGACCATCGGCATATTTTTTGAGTTTTTGGAGTCTGTTCTCAGCGTATTCGCGCAGTGCATCCGAAGGATCCAGGCGCCTAAAGGTCACATTGATTTGCATATAATACCTCCAAGTGGGGACTCAGCTAATCGCTAAGTTTCTTTTAAATTACAATTAATTGCAGGTCGCTTGCGGCGACTGGAGGGCAGAATACCCATCAAATCTCTGTACTTTGCCACAGTTCGTCTTGCAATACGTATATGATCCTTGGCCAATATTTCCACAATCTGCCTGTCACTGTATGGTTGAGTTAGGTCCTCTGCCTGGATCATCTGACGAATCTGTTCTTTTACGCTAAAGGATGCCACATCAGAGCCGTCATCCCGGCCTAGACTCGCGCTGAAAAAGAACTTGAGCTCAAAAATACCCTGTGGTGTGTGGACATATTTATTTGTGGTTACTCTGCTTATGGTGGATTCGTGCATCTCAATGTCATCTGCCACGGTTCTAAGTATTAAAGGTTTGAGATAGGCCATCCCTTTGTCCAGGAACTCCCCCTGGAACTTTACAATACTCTTTGTGACCCTGTAGATAGTCTTTTGCCGCTGTTGGATGCTGCGAATCAGCCACAGGGCAGACTTGAGTTTGCCCTGGATGAAGTCCTTGGCAGAGGAAGTAGCAATTCCGTTTTTAATGGCATCGCGATAAAAAGAGCTTATTCTCAGTCTCGGCATGCCTTCGTCATTCAAGGTAACTACATACTCATCGTCTACTTTATAAACATAAATGTCAGGAACAATGTATTGGATCTCCTCACTGCTGAACTGCCGTCCGGGGCAAGGTTCCAGAGCAGTTATTACCTCAATTGCCCGGGCTATTTCCTCCAATGACTGCCCGGTAGCCTTAGCCATAGCTTGATAATTGTGTCGTTCAATAAGGTTAAGGTGCTCACTTACCAGTTCACAGACCAGCGAGTCATTGATACCCAGATGGTCCATCTGAACCAATAAGCATTCTTTAAGATCCCGGGCTGCCACACCAACAGGGTCGAAGAGCTGAATTTTTTTTAGCACATCCTCTACTTTTTCAGGAGAACATTCCGTTTCTTCAGCTATCTCCTCAATTGTAGTCTTGAGATAGCCGTTTCGGTCAAGATTGCCGATAATAAGACAGGCATTTTGACGCTCTATGTCATTGAAGTGTGTCATCTGAAGTTGCCACGTCAGATGTTCTCTCAGATCCGTGGTGCGAGTGAAGAGATTTTCATAATTTTGGGTTTCCTTTTTTTCAAAGGAATATGCAGGAAGCGAGGACCTGTTATCTTCGTCCCAAAAATCTTTCCAGTTTATATCTTGAATTGCCTTGTCTTCCCAGGGAATTTTTTCAAGTTCAGAGGAAGCCAGGGTCGGAGGTTGGGTCTCGTACGAGTCGGGTTCTTCTTGTAGAGAGTTGCTGCGATCCGTATCCTTTGAGGATGGAACAGCTTCTGATTCAGATTCCTCCAAGACCGGATTAATTTCTAATTCCTGGTCAATCGTTTCGATTAGTTCAACTTGGGAGAGTTGAAGCAGTTTAATAGCTTGCTGCAACTGGGGAGTCATCACCAGCTGCTGTGTCAGCTTAAGTTGTTGGCGAAGTTCTAAGGCCATATGAAATAAGATAAGCTACATGTAGCTTATAGTTTAAAGTCTTCTCCCAAATATATTCTCCGTGCCAGATCGCTTGAGGCGATGTATTCTGGAGTACCCTCTAAGTTAATAACTCCTAAATTAACAATATAGGCACGATCACATACAGTCAAGGTTTCACGGACGTTGTGGTCTGAAATGAAGACTCCTATTCCCCTGGCCTTCAGGTCCTGTATTATCTTTTGTAGGTCGGAGACAGCTAGGGGATCAACACCTGCAAAGGGTTCGTCAAGAAGAATAAACGATGGGTCGGTAGCAAGTGCCCGCATAACTTCCACACGTCTTCGTTCTCCCCCTGAAAGCGACTGTGCCTGTTGATCCGCGAGGCCGGAGAGTCCCATGTCATCTAAGAGTTCAAGGGTCTTGCTCTCTATTTCCTGGTGGGAGAGCCCCCTTGTTTCCAGTACGAGGCGGATGTTATCAGCAACTGACAACTTCCTGAATACCGAGGGCTCCTGAGGTAGATAGGTTATGCCTTTACGAGCCCGTTTGTGCATAGGCAAATTGGTTACATCTTCCCCATCAAACGAAACTTTTCCTTCGTCAGGTCTGATGAGACCTGCGATCATATAGAATATAGTGGTCTTGCCGGCACCATTTGGGCCCAGCAGACCTACTATGCTATGGTCTGATAACTCAAGGCTTACGCCATTGACCGCCGGCTGGCCACGAAAACGCTTTACCAGTTTCTCTGCCTTCAGTTTGCTCATAGATAACCTGAGAGGTGATTATTCACTTGGATAGACAACTGCCTCAACCTTTGTTTTACTGCTTCCTTCAACTACACTTCGATCTTCATTAATAAAAAAGATAATCCGTTCTCCGCTCACCCGGTTAGGGCCCTCCAAAACCTGGGCCGCACCTGTAATAGTTATCTTTTCAGCAGGTTTATCGTAGATAGCCTGTTCTCCAGTACCAACACGCTCCCCCTGGGTTATACGTACGTGACTTGTGGCCACGATTTTTTTAACAGCCTTTTTTGTTTCCCCACCCTGCTTTCTTTTTTCATAAAAGATCTCAAGTTTGTCAGAATGTATTGTAAGATCACCCCTGGTGGCCTTCACATGCCCGGTGAACACAACGATACCGGATTTATCCATCGACTCCATCAGGTCACTCTCTATATAGATTGGGAGCTTGCCCTCACCTGCCGTACCGGCAGGTGAGGTGCCCGTGGCGCCTGTCTGGGCCATAGCCATCGAGCAGTAAAAATGCATAAAAAAAAGGACACAAAACCAGATAGCTGAGGCTACATTTCTAACCTTGCTCATTTGCCGGCGTACACAAAAATTTTGACACTTCATTATGATTCCTCTTAAAGTTCCAGTTCGCCATTTTCCGGAAGAACGGTTGTCTGTCTCTTTACCGTGAGTTTACCATCTTGAAGATCGTACTCAAGCCCTTCGCCCTCCATTTCCAATCCGTCTCCTTTGATAAGTACTCTGTCCCTGGTCCAGATTAATTTTTTCTTCTGACTGAAGTGCATAGTTTCTGAAAAGAGCGTAGAACCGTCTTCAGAGTGTATTTTTACATCGCCATTCAGTGACATTTCATCATTATCGATTCTGTACACGCCCGAATCAGCAGTAACAGTAACATGACCTCCTCCAGTAGGGAAAAATTTTATTCTTATCCTTTCCAGGTCCATGATATTTTTGTCCTCATAAAGTCGGGCCACATTCGCCTTTAGGATCCACTGGGTCTTTTCGCCGATATTTTTCGTGTAACGAATACCCTCAAAGGTAAGATCGGCCTTCATTTCTTTGAGATCCGTGGTCCATAGATCGCTGGTACTCTTGCTTTGCTGCCACGGCCTCCAGAGAGCTATCAAGAAAAGGATGCCGGCAAGTATCCAGAATAGATGTCGTTGTTCAAGTTTCATGCATTGACCATCGGTTTTGCAGGATATTCAGTGTATGAACGGAAAGGCCGTTCATACACAATTTTGAATTCTAAATTTTGAATTTTGAATTTAAAAAAGGAAATAACCTTGAGTTTTCGAAAACTCAAGCAAATATAACATCAAGGGGTAATTATTCACCTTCTCCATGTCAACAAGTGTGAACATTACCATCATGAGTTGGGATTAAGATAATGATTCAGGAACTCGCCTCTCCTGTTTTGGGCCTTGAGGATCAGTTCGCAGACTTCTCTAACCGCACCCCTTCCCCCTGGTTGTCGTGTAACATAATCAGCATAGTCTTCCATGGATTGTGTGGCATCGGCAACTACTATGGCAAGACCTGCCTTCTGAAGAAGGGGTAGATCCACCCAGTCGTCTCCTATGTAAGCAACTTCTTTATTTTCTATTCCAAGCTTCTCCTTTATTTCTTCGTATACTTTTATTTTGTCAGGCAGTCCTTGATATACCAGCTTTATGCCTAATTCCTCGGCCCTGATAGCAAGGGCACGAGAAGAGCGGGAACTGAGAATAGCTACATGGATTCCCGCCAGACCGAGGAGCTTAAGGCCAAGGCCATCGTGCACATGAAAGCTCTGCACCTGTTCTCCTTGAGAGGTATATACAAT
>JAUWHV010000133.1 GCA_030605675.1 Deltaproteobacteria bacterium
CACAAATGGCCACGTAGCCAAGCTTGCCAAAGCTTATGGAGCAAAGCTTATAATCAACTCGGATGCCCACGCCCCGGATGACTTCATGAGCGCTGAAAGGGCACGGAAAGTAGGTCTTGGTGCAGGGCTTAAATCAGAGGAAGTTGAGTCAATCTATGAGGAAGCCTGGAACTGGATCCGTTCCTTGATCTGAGCTTATATCTGCCATGCCTCGTGTTGCCTCTCAACGGAAAGCATGGCCTGCCCGGCATTTGTTTCGGCCATCTCAAGCAGTCTGCATTTTAGACCTCTTGCTGGCCTTCTGAGCAATACCGTCTTGCCGGCCGTGTCGAACAGCCATTCTGAAATCAGACCTGAATCATCCAACTCTTTTGGAAGAATTATCTCCTTTGGTACAGGACTCTCTTGATAAAATTGACGAATGAATACAGATAGTATTTCCTGATCTGTCTCCTCAATAACCCTGTTCAAATGGTGTATCTCCTGACCCTGCACTACTCCGTCCCGCACCCTGAGTACAGCCAATGTTGAGACATCTCCACTGCGAGCGAGGCCGATAATGTCCCAATTGGCGTGCATGCCTGCCACTATTGACTGTTTCTCAGCAACTTTCTCAATGGCATAGATATGATCTCTCAAGATCGCTGCCTTCTCGAACTCAAGTGCCTCTGAGGCCTCCTCCATCTGTGATCTCAAAATCTTAAGAAGCGGACCTGTCCTGCCCTTGAGGAATAGCTTTACCTGCCTTGCCAGATCAGCATAATCCTTTTCTGAGATAGCCCCAACGCACGGGGCCGAACAGCGTCCGATCTGATGTAACAGGCAGGCACGAACCCTGGTCGTCATGGATCTGTCAGAGCAAGTTCTAAGCCCAAACAAGGAGGAAATGGACCTCAGGGTCTCCCTCACCGCCTTTGCAGAAGGATAAGGTCCGAAATAGAGTGCCCCGTCTTTTGCTCTGCGCCGAACAACGCTCAGGCGGGGGAACGGCTTCTTTATGTCAAGTTTGAGAAAGGGATAAGCTTTGTCATCCCGGAACACGACATTGTATTTGGGCCGGTGCTCCTTTATGAGCAAGGCTTCAAGTATAAGTGCCTCTTTTTCAGTAGCTGTGACTATAATCTCAAATGAAGCGGCCGGCTTCATAATCAAGCCTGTCTTCGGCAATACAAACGAACCAGGCCTGAGATATGAAGCTAGCCGCTGCCGCAGGTCCCCGGCCTTTCCAACATACAGGACAGTATCCTTTGAGTCTCTGAAGAGATAGACACCTGAGACCCTGGGAATTGTTGCTAAGTTTGTAATATTTGAAATCTCAAAACGGACCGGCTTCACCCTTATTTTACCCCTTGGGAAAATCATAAGCGTTCACGGAATATTGAAAAAAAACCGTGCCTTCCTCAAAATTAGGAGAAAAGACACGGCTTTTGGTTCGCTTTCAGATATTATATCAGGAGAGGTTTTCGATACTAAAGCCCTTTTGCTGGAGTATCTTATCGTTAGCGAGCAGTTCCCGTGCTGCAATGCTATCCAGCACGTAAATCAAATTTCCTCCGTTTTCTGCGTATTTCTGACCGTAGGAAATGGGAACTTCAGGGGTTGGTTCAGCCAGTAACGATTCGGCTACGGGTCGGCTCTTGCGTTCGCCGTTAGCCAGCAGCACCACGGTTTTCGCCTGGTAAACCAATTCAGCACCCATGCTGACTGCATAATGCGGGCATTTTTCTTCAGAAGTAAAATGTCCATCCAACAAGGCGTTAGCAACGGTGTTGTCATCCAGTTTCACTAACAGGACCTTGCTGTCCCCAAAGGGAATTCCCGACTCGTGAAAAGCCACGTGGCCGCGTCCGCCGACTCCGATGACTTGCAAGTCCACACCACCGGCATTCTCGATTTTTCGGGCATAGCCCACGAGTATATCCTCACGAATCCAGTTTAGGTACTCGGAAGCCGGGTTAACTTTGATGACAATCGATTTGCCGGCGTCGGTGCCCACCTCGTGCCAATCATCCGGGTTCGAGTGAAGTTCGTCGATAAGTTTCTTCTGGTCGATCAGGCAACCATAGGGGACACTGCTTTCGCACAACTTGCGGTTCAGAAGACCAAAAAATTTCTGGATCATAAAATAGCAATAGCTTTCCGGGTGAATCGCGCGTTGTTGGGCATTTTCGCCGGGAAGCCCGACGTATTCATCCAAGTTAAAACTCCGAATCCGACTGGGGTCGAATACACCGGCATTGGCCGCCCCGGCCAAATGTTGGTAAAGTCCGGTGGGTGAGTTTCCTGTCGCCAGTCCCAATATGAATTCCTTTTTATTATCAAGCGATTCGGCGATAATCTTCTTGACAATTTCCGCCGCTTTTTCGCTCATGTGGTCAAAATCACGCGTTACTATCACTTTGATAGGCATCCGTTGCCTTCTTATGAAATTAAGAATTCAGCATTTATTGAATACCGCGTTCTATTAGCCAAGGTTGGTCTTTACAGCTTCGGCAACCTGGGTGCAATATTTTTCAGTCAGGTCATCGCTGGGCCCCTCCACCATGACACGACAAACGTTTTGCGTGCCGGAGTAGCGCACCAGGACCCGGCCCTGATCCCCGAGTTCCGTTTCAACTTGTCTGATCGCCTCCATTACTTGAGGAACGACAGATATTTCCGGTTTACTATTGACCTCTACATTGATCAATTTTTGCGGGTAGACATCCATCAAGCACGCCAGTTCGGAAAGCGGTTTCCCTTCCCTGACCATCGCTGCAATCAGTTGCATGGCTGCAAGGATACCGTCACCGGTCGTATGATGGTCTAAAAATATCAAGTGACCGGATTCTTCACCGCCTATTACCGAGCCCAGTCGCTGCATGTCCTCCAATACATACCGGTCCCCCACCTTGGAGGCATGGTGTTTAAACCCGTATTTTTTGCAGGCGACTGACAGGCCAAGGTTGCTCATTATCGTGCTCACCAGAAGGTCATTTTTCAATTTTCCCTGTTCCTTCAGCATCTTGGAGCAAATGATCAGAATTTGGTCTCCGGTGATGGTGTTCCCTTTTTCATCCACAGCGATCAACCGGTCACCATCGCCGTCAAAGGCCAACCCGATGGCGGCGCCGCTTTCCACCACCCGTTTTTCAAGATCTTCTGTATATTGGGAACCACAATTGTCATTGATATTCAGGCCGTTGGGTTGATTATGGATGACCTCAAAATCAGCGCCCAACTCAAAAAACACATTGGGGGCCACTTTATAAGTCGCACCATTGGCCGTATCAAGAACAATCTTCATTCCTTCCATGGACAATTCCCGGGGAAAGGAATGTTTTAAAAAAACAGTATAACGCCCGGGAGCATCCTCCATGCGGTAAGCACGGCCCATTCCCTTCGCAGGAGGAACCATTTCGGGAAGTTTACCGTTCAGAATGAGCTCTTCAATCGTTTCTTCCTGTTCATCGGAAAGTTTAAAACCGTGGCCGGAAAAGATCTTGATGCCGTTGTCCTGATAAGGATTGTGGGAGGCGGAAATTACAATACCGGCATCAGCGCGCATACTTTCCGTGATGAAAGCGATCCCGGGCGTGGGCAACACGCGGACTAAATACGAAATACCACCCATTGAACTGATACCTGCTTCAAGCGAGCTTTCCAGCATATAACCGGAAATACGGGTATCCTTACCGATGACCACACTGGTTCGGTGATCCCGATTTTTAAATATATGAGTCACTGCCTGGCCGACAGAAAAAGCCATGTTGGCGTCCATTGGGTAGCGGTTGGCTTCCCCTCTGATTCCGTCGGTACCGAATAATTTACCCATAGGTTGACCTCCTTACTGAAAAAATAATCGATTATTGCTCAAGCAAGTTCAAAAACGGCAAGATTACCGTCGCCCGCTGCCGGACACCATCAACAATTTGGTTAAGCCACTTCACACCTTCTTGCGAAACTCCGATTGGCAAGCTTTGCACGACATCTACGTAGCTGCTGCCGGTTTCCTTCTTGTGATTGTAAAACCCGGTAAGGAAGCGGTCGCGCTCCCCAGGTTCTTTTATAATCGGATCCTTTTCGGTGAACAGTTCACAAACTTCTTCTCTTTTCTCGTAAAAATCCCGTTTGGCAACCGCAATTTCACCCTTATGGCCATTTAATTCAAGGGAATCCGGCATTTTCTCGGCCATCGCCCTGATGCGCTTGATGCGTTCTGCTTTTGCCAACGACAGTTTGTCAATGAGACCATCGTAAAGAAGGTCGCCAAATTCCTGGTTGTTAAAAAAAGGTTGGCGAACGTGAACGTACCATTGCTCCAGCGCCATCAGATTCGCCAGATAAAGGATGTTATTTCTCACGATATGGGCAAGCCTGTTGTAAGTTTTGGGGGTGATGTCAATAATTTTACCAGGGTGTTTTTTGGAAATGATGAACTGATTTTTCCGGGGTACGTCCTCACGCAAAACAGATCCTGCAGCGACAACGTTGCCGTATCCCATTCGCAATGGTCCCACCATACCACCCTGTCCGCCCAGGAAAATAGGCGCTTGATCGAGCATAACCCCGCGCGGGACATCCCCAATAAGCGAAGCGGTCGTTTTGTCACCGTCAGGGGTAAAATTAAAATGAATATATGAACTGCCGACTTCACTGTGGCTTTTACGGCTAGTTCCTCCGGCCATTAGACAGTCACAAAAATTAATCAAACTGCCAAGTGTAACAAAAGGAAAAAGAATCGTCTGTTTCAGACCGACACAGTGCGCGCCGTTGGCTTCTTCTTCCAGGATGCAGCCTTCACGAACGTGTGCCCCCAGGCCCATGTTCGCTTTTTCAAGAAAAATCGACTTCTTGAAAAATCCACCTTTGAGTTCGACTTCAGGGCCAAGCTGACAATTTTCAATTGTCACCGGACCTTCGCAACCAATCTGAGCCCCTGCCGCTATAACTATTTTTTCGCCATAAATACGACAGCCCGGATAAATCCTGACCCTGTCCCCTGAGATCTGGTTGACGTTGACTTCCTCACCAATATCCAGGGTCAGGGGATTAGGAATGTCCACACCTTTGTCAATCAGTTGGACAATTTTATCGTGGCATCTAACTTTGAGTTCCACGGTTTCCTCCTAATAGAAACACACCATCTTCAGAGACGCCTTTCAAATAGTAAAAAAAACAGCATTTTTATACAATGGTCAACTTTTACAAGCGGTTAATCAGATGAAAGAAACCAATCAGGAATCGGCTTACAAGCTCGAAAATACTGTTTTTGAGGCAAAGCAGTAGCAAAATGGTAGCAGAAACAAAAAGGAGTTACGACAAAGCATCGTAACTCTCTAATTTTATTGGTAGGCGGTACTGGATTTGAACCAGTGACTTCCACCGTGTGAGGATGGCACTCTAACCACTGAGTTAACCGCCCGTGCCCCAAATATGTAGCCTATTCAGGTTGAAGGTTGAAGGCTGAAGGATTTCAAGCATTTCGCAACGCTCAAACGCCCTAAGTTTCGTCCCTAAAAGTCTTCAGTCTTCAGTCTATCCACCTAATTTTATGTGATCACGCATGATTTGTCCCTATTAGCCTTCTACCTTCAGTCTATCCACCTGAATAGTTACAATCACCAAATCTTCCTGACCAAATCATGAAGCAAGGGCCGAAACCGGCGCATTTCGGCCTGACTCTCTCTGTCGGCCTTTGGAAAAGTGCGGTTGGCAAGGAGTACGACCAATATCTCATGCTCCAGGTCCATCCAGAAGGATGTGCCTGTAAAGCCCAAGTGACCTATACTTCGAGGAGAAAAGCTGCTGCCTGCACTGGAGCCGGCCGGAGATGGGGTGTCAAAACCAAGGGCCCAGGTGCTGTTAGTGTCAGAACCTTGAATACGCCAAAATTCCTGAAGGCATCCTTTTGGAAAATTAGGGGCACTGCTTCTGCCCTTATAAATATCAAGGAGTCTCAGGAGGAGTTTTGCCACTGATCCTGCGGTTCCGAAAAGACCGGCATGGCCTGAAACTCCTCCGGTAACCCAGGCATTCAGGTCGTGGACCTCGCCACAGACAACCCTTTT
>JAUWHV010000026.1 GCA_030605675.1 Deltaproteobacteria bacterium
GATAACCAACGGCCGGAACTCTCTCAAGTATCGAAACATGCTTGCATTTCTGATACAGGTCATCGCCACACTGTCGTTCCTTTTGGCGGGCGCTCAAATCGCATGGGCTATAGATACATCTCTTCTTTTTGTAGGCGAAGACCTGTCAGTGCTTACTATTGCATCAAGGAGGGCAGAGCCCGTAGAACAGGCACCTGCAGTGGCCCAGGTAATTACAAAGGAAGACCTTGAGCGTAATGGGGTCCGAACCCTTGGAGAGGCGCTGTCCATGCTGCCGGGATTTTATATGTCGCCCAGGGAATGGGGTACCCAGCCATATCTCAGGGGGGTATCAAATAGTATTCTTTTCCTTTACGACTCGGTCCCCTTAACATCAGACAATACAAAAACCGTCAATCCCCTGGACGAAGAGCTTTCCCTGGGCCCTATAGAACGTATAGAGGTGATACGTGGGCCTGGTTCGGTTCTGTGGGGTCCGGATGCCTTTGCGGGAATAGTTAACATAGTCCCTAAACAGGGCAGAGATGTTGATGGAGTGGAATTAAATTTGCTCGGTGGAGCCCCAAACCACGAAGCAGGTGTAAATTTCAATTGGGGAAAAAATGCAGGGCTCTGGGAGGCATTTCTGTCAATCAGTGCAACAAGGCTTAAGCCCATACAGAACAAGTATAATGTAGTAAGGTTCGAAGGAGACGAATCCGGCCCTGTTCCCCCCAGCGAGCGGCTGGGACATTCAGAGGTGGATGATTCCAAATACTTGGAGGCTGTACTGAACTTCTCCTGGCAGGACTGGCTCCACATATCAGGCAGGTGGTCTGATGCAGAGCGTAATTATGTCCTGGAAGAGCCCGAAAAGGATCTTAGCTGGGCAGGGAAACGGGAGTCGCCATTCAGGTTTGTGCGTCTTGAGATGGAAAGGCCCATGGATCATTCAGACCTGAGATTCAATGCCTATTACAACGAACTGGACTATAAGGAAGAGGAAATAGACTTATCCTGGAACCCCAAGAGCCATGTATCATTCGTAGAAATCCTGTATGACAGGGAACTATGGGATACCAAGGGGCTTTTTACCGTGGGGGCGTCATACAGATACAATAAAATTACCGATGCCATAGTAAGAAAAGACACTCTTGCCGACTACCTTAAGCCTGGGAATACGCTCTTTACACCGTCTATAGAGGAAGAGGATTTCAACACTTCGCTTGGGTCTGTTTTTGGCCAGGTTCGGCATCACTGGAACCATCTTGATGCCTGGCTGGGCCTCAGACTGGACAACCATAGCCAGTATAATCAGGCAATAAGTCACAATATGGGAATCAGTTGGTTCCCAAAGCCGTCATGGTATCTGAAGCTACTCTATGGCACTGCCTATCGGACACCATATAATCAGGAACTCGTAGGCCGGAAAGACCTTGACCCGGAACAAATACAAAATCTCAGCATGAACTTTGCGTGGCATCCTTCTACGTCATTTTCGTTTTCAGCCACAATTTTTTGGAATGAGATTCGTCATCATATCCAGGAAGAACCCTATGGAGGTTTTTCAAAACCCGGGTCTGAAGACATCTATGGAACAGAACTCGATATCTCGTGCCAGTTATCCCGCAGCCTCCGATTTTGGGCCAATGCAACCTTTTTATCACAGGATGGGGATGACGAGGAATACAAGATCCTTGATTTTGTCTTTATCAGACCGGACGGTACAAAGGAAGAGCACTATTCTTCCTGGGAAACACCTTTTGACACCGGGCCAAAAAACCTGTTCAATGCCGGACTCCTATGGAATCCTCTGGATCGATTGGATTTCTCTCTTTGTCTGCAATATGCGGATTCCATGACCTCCTATTACAAACAAGGTGAGCTACGTTATTCTACAACGCCTCAATGGCTTTTGGATGCCGTTATTACCGGCCGCGATGTCTTATTCCAAAACCTTGATATACAATTGGCGCTGAAGAACGTATTCAACAAGCATTACAAGGTGCCCGGCACATACAGCCCGATAGAGGCCGCTCCCTTTGAGGCCTACCTGGGACTCAAGTGGCACTACTAAAGCTACCAATCTACGACACTTGTCGATTCTTTCCTGAGTACCATGGCGTTTTTCATGTCCAAACCCGCTGCGTCTTTATCACCCAGGCGTTCATAGACCTCACTTCTCAGTGCGTAAGCAGGGGCATATTCAGGAGAGAGGTCGATTGCCTGTGTCAGGCACTTCAGTGCCTCATCCAAAACCTCCGCCTTGAACAAAATACCCCCTTTGTGATAGTAAAGGCGGGCATTTTCCGGTTCGCACTTTATTGCAGCATCAATGTCCTTAATTGCCGCATCATTATCATTTAACCTCAGGCGTGCTATGGCCCTTGCCTGATACACCTTGGCGCACTGAGGGTCCGCCTCCAATACCTCTGTAAAGACGGCAATGCAGCCCTCAAAATCCTCATCCATGAATTTAAACTGCCCGTCAATAAAATGCTCTTCCAGGTCCTGCCTCATCTAAAGTCCTCCGTAAGCCCCTATTTCTGCTTTATTAAATCAGCTGGTTCGCAAAGAAAATTTGTAAACGTTCACAGAACGGTGAAATTGGAAAATAGGTAACCGTTCACGGAACGGTGAAATTAGAAATTAGAAATTTGGCCTTCATGCCTTTGTTTCATCTCAAAAAAAAGGCCGGGGACATACCCCGGCCGTAAGGATCAATATTTCTGGAAATTATGAGGCAAAGGCCTTTTCCAGATTGGGAACCATCTGCTTTTTCCGGCTCATTACACCGGGGAGCCAGACGGTCCGGCCTTCGAGTGCCTTGCCAAAGGCCTTCTCAACAACACTGGGATCATCTGAAACAACCATGAGATCCGTGGCTTCCTCCATGATATCAGTAAGCATGAGGAAAACGCTGTGACGGTTTCCTTCGGCCTTGACCTTCTCAATCTCTGCATAGAGATCGTCTCTCATGTTGGCCACCAGGTCCAGCGACACCAGCTCAAGCTGGCCAATTCCCACATTATTGCCGGCCATATCGAAGTCTTTGTAGTCACGGAAGACCAGATCCCTTGCGGGCACGCCTTCCACCGCGCTCTTAGCCTTGGCCATCTCCATGCCCCAGGCCATTGGATCATCAATGCCGGCTATCTTGGCAAGGTCCGCAACGGCCTCTTTGTCTTCAGGAGTACAGGTTACAGACTTGAAGAGTACTGTATCACTGAGGATTGCCGACATCATGATACCGGCTATATTTGGCGGGATCTCCTTTTTGTAAACGTCCTTGTAAAGAATACGGAGAACAGTGCCTGTACACCCGACCGGCATGACACATGCAAAAATAGGATTGGGAGTAGTAATATCTCCGATCTTATGATGATCAACAATTGCCAGCAACTCCCCTTTGTCGCAGTTGTCCGGGGCCTGCTTGAGATCGCTGTGATCGACCAGCATAAACTTTTCGCCTGTCACATCCGTACGCAGTTCAGGGACATCAAAACCAAACTTGTTGAGTATCAGTTCTGTCTCAGGATTGAGTTCTCCCTGCCTGCATGGTACGGCATCAACTCCCAGCATCTTCTGCAGCTCCGCCAGAGCGATAGCAGCGGTTACAGCATCTGTGTCCGGGCTCTTGTGTCCAAATACATAAACAGCCATTCTAACATCCTCCTTAAAATTTTCGGTAAATTAAAAAACTATTGGGGAATTTTGGGGAATTCCAAAATAATACGCATTTAATAAAAATAATTCATACATTTTTTTGAAATAATTACCCTAATCTAAAAAACACAACAATTGGACCTTTCATGTAGCACAATACCAATTCTTTGCCAAGGATTTTTAAGGCCGTACCATAAAGATAACTGAATTGGGATTCAGTGAAAACCTGATGGATCGCGGGGACAAAGGGATTCCAACACCAACTCGCATTTTCAACTGAAAGACTCAATCCCCAGGATCGGAAGGATTTTATCCAAGCATGGTTCCGCTGAAAAAACCCAATCTGCGGCGTTGCATAAGAGCTGAAAGCCTGAAGCTGAAAGCTGAAAGGGGTTGATTACGATAGCTCTTTGAGCTTTGAGCTAATTTCCGCGCCTTGCATCTCAGGCTTTTTTCAGCGGAATCATGTTTCAGAATTTTGCAGTGTAATCAAGCATTAGAAATGGCTGAGGACAAAGACTTATGCTTGGCAGAATACGTTGACATCGTAGAAAGATTGGTATAGTCGTCATTTTCAAAAAAGAGAGGTGGATCATATGGCTGAATTGAAAAACACTATTACTGTCCGCGTTAACGTAAAAATAACCCCTGAATCCCTTAAGACCATTGTTGAAAACGCAAAAAAGAGCGTTGGTCCGAACCAAAGCGGTGTTTATCGAGTTGATACTGCAGCTAAGGTCGATGAAATGATTTCCCAGTTTCTTTATGAAAAAGACTTTGAAAGTTATGTTAAGGACCCAATAAATTGGGTCTGTGCGGTCAGCGGTTAGCCATTAGCGTTTAGCTTTGGGAAATAAGGTATTACGTTAATTAGAAATAACACCCAACGGGTGAAAATTTGTCATAGTAAAACATCCTGCTTGTCAGGGCGGCAGACCGACTTGTCAGGGCTACAGACCGATAATCATTAAACTAATAGCTAACAGCTAAAGGCTAATCGCTCGATTTCACACTTGGAAACAAGGAGCTATCCGTGTGGGGAAGGAACAGGGAGGCCACGTAATGATCTTTGAATGAGCCCACCTCGGAGAGTTCAAAGCTTGTCATCCTGTGGACCACATCCACCACGTCCTGTCGGATGTGGTTGCTCAACTCACTCATCCTGGCCCCCACCAGGGACCCATTGCCCACATACTTCACCATTTCTGGAGCCACGTCCGGCAAGAGTCCCACGGTCATGGCGCAATCCAGGTCAATATAGCTTCCAAAGGCCCCGGCCAGGATTACCTGTTCCAGGTCTGTGACCTCCAGCCCCACATTGCCCAACAAGGTCATGATCCCCGCGTAGATCGCTGCCTTGGCACGAATAAAGTTGTCAATGTCCGCTTCATTAATGACGATATCTGATTCCCCGCAGATCTCGTCTTTCCACGCAAGCACATACTCATAGCCGCTTCTCCCCTGCCTGATCCTGGGCGTCTTGAGACCCCGGTTGAACTTACCTCGCTGATCGATGATTCCATGCTCAAATAACGTGGCCACAATGATCAGCAGACCCGACCCGCAGATACCTTCGGGGGACTTGTTGCCAATGGTAATATTCATGGGCTCAAGGCTCTGAGGATTCAGAGAAAAATCCTCAATTGCGCCGGAAGAGGCACGCATGCCGTGAGTGATCCCTCCGCCCTCGAAGGCAGGCCCGGCTGAGCAAGCTGCGCAGGCCAGCCATTCCCTGTTTCCGATTACGATTTCAGCATTCGTTCCAATATCGATGAGCAGGGTCTGGGCATCTGTCCGGTACATGCCCGAACCCATAATTCCAGCCACGATGTCCCCGCCCAC
>JAUWHV010000145.1 GCA_030605675.1 Deltaproteobacteria bacterium
TACACTGCAAAAAGTCTGAAACATGATTCCGCTCAAAAAGCCCGAGATGCAAGGCGGTGAAATCAGCTCAAAGCTCAAAGCTCAAAGGCCAAAGGTCAAAAGTCAAAGAGCTATCGTAATCAACCCCTTTCAGCTTTCAGCTTCAGGCTTTCAGCTCTTATGCAACGCCGCAGATTGGGTTTTTTCAGCGGAATCAAAGGTTGAAAAAGATCGCTCATGCAGTTACAGGGCACGGTTCCAGGCCGGTGATAGAGTTCACTCGGGCAGGTGTCACATGGGTGATCCTGCTCTTTTTGGAAGACATGATTCCATTGAATTTATAAACAAAATAAATTTCATCCAGCAATATTCCCACAAAAAATGCAATAGAAGCCCAAAATCCAATATAAACAATATCAGCCTGGAAAGAAATGCAGTTGATCCATAAGAAGATATTGGGTGTAGAATGTGTTATATAAATGTCGGTAGCCTGTGGGGCATCTTTTTTACTAAATTTACTGGCAGAGTAGGCAAAAAATTTAATTAATAAAAGCATTGAACACACTGTTATCCCTTGCGTAAGAAAAAGAGTTGAATTTTCTAAGTTCCCTAATATTAGATCAAATATATTGGTCGGAGTAAAACGGTATGTGCTTATAAAAGATACCAGGACGATTGAAAGTATGCCGAGCCATTTCCAGTGTTCGGCAAATTTACTACTCTCAACCGGCTTTCTTATCCGGACAGATTGAGCTATACATGTAGGCACAACCATGGAAATAACCATAACAGCAAGAAAGGGCATAAATAAAATATAAAATGAAATGTCACTAAAACACAAAAGCCCGGCTATAATCAAAGGAGACAAGAGAGAGAGCAAAAACGTTTTTTCAATAGCTAAGTACAAACTCCCACCCCAAAGCAGAGAGAGTATAGGCGCTGTAAATGCCGGTGGCATAAGAAAAAGCATTGCCAAATTTGATGTTACATTATCTTTCATTAATAGAAACAAACTTCCGGCTAAGCCAAACTTTAAGCACCAAAGAAACAAGAATCGCCTTTTCAAATTAAAAGAATTTATTATAGAATTTGTGTTTAAGCCAAGTGTAATAAAGAAAGTACTAACACCAAGAAGTATGCTTGTTATTATCAAAAAAGCAAAACTATTTAATGGAAGGCCAAAGGCAACCTTTGTTAAAATGCCAAAAAGGGCGGCTGCAATGATTATCCAGGAAGAATGATAAGTAAGACGATCGGAAACCTCTTTTAAGAGCTTTGATTCAGACTTTATATAACCTACCAAATCCTTTTCACTCATTGGTTTGGCATTTGGAAGACGAAAATCAAAGTAATCATCCACCTTAAGCTTAGCTAAAATCAAGGCAAACATCTCAATAATATACTTATGGCATACAACCAGAATTGATTTCCCCGAATTAACTTTTGGGAGTAATACTTTGTAATAGTATTCGTGAACTCTCCTATACATATTATTAAAGGTCTCTCCAGAGTCTGGAAATTCAAGTGGAGAATGGAGCTTTCTTTCATAACCTCTGTAACCGAAGGATTTCTTGAGTAAATTTTTATTCATTTTTGCAAATATGCCAAAGTCTCTTTCTCTTACTTCCGGAGATTCGATAGATGGGATGTTTTCCTGTCCTGATTCTCTTAATGCAATTAAGGCCGTTATTTTGGTACGAGTAAGATCGGAAGTGTGAACTTCGTCAAACTTAAGTCCCTTTTTCAGTATCATTCGTCCTGCTTCTTTTGCTTGCCTCTTCCCAAGATCAGAGAGCGGGACATCAATACCTCCGGCAAGGTAGTTTTGCTCATTTGCATGCGTCTCTCCGTGTCTTATGAAATATATTGAGCCTTTCACGGCACTACATCCTTTCTAAATTTTTTTCAATATTTGGGGGAGGTTAAGAACAGGAACTTAAAACTGCAATGAATGTGCCAGCTCTCGCATTACGGATACACAGACATGGGACGTTTAAAATATACTGGAATATCAGATAATTAAACTTTTTCAACAAGTGGTAGTTTAAAATATTATCTGTGTGAATTATGAGAAGGTAGAAAATGGGGCGCTTTTCTTTAAAAAAATTTAATAGCTTAAAAAATTTTAATAGCAAAAAAATAACCGTGATGAACGGCTTGAAATTTGAAATGAAATTTGAAATTGGAAAGTAGAAATTGGGGAGAGATGAACGGCTTGAAATTGGAAATTGGAAATTAGGAAAAGATTAAACGAGTTTACGGGTTGGATGTTTACAAACTGGCAGAAGAGTTATCAGATATGGTCTGGACAGTACAAAAGCATGAAGGCCAAATTTCCAATTTCTATTTTCTAATTTCACCGTTCCGTGAACGGTTACCCTATTTGGAAAACACCTGCAAATTAACAGCTAATCGCTAACAGCTAAAGGCTATTCGCTCAATTAATCATAGGAACAGTAACTATTCAGGTTGAAGGTTGAAGACTGAAGACTGAAGTATTTCAACCATCTCGCAACGCTCGAACGCCCTAAGTTTCGTCCCTAACAGTTTTCAGTTTTCAGTCTATCCACCTAATTTTATGTGATCACGCATGATTTGTCCCTATTAGCCTTCTACCTTCAGTCTATCCACCTGAATAGTTACAAGGAACAAATTGACAGTCCCCTGGGGCCTGATTAGGCTCCTGATCATGAGTTCTGTGATCCTCGAACAGCCGTGGGATTTTGCCTCCCTGAATACGTTGGCAATTGAGGAACTTGCCGGTAAGTCAGGGATCCCGGGCATTATTGCCAAGTTTCTGTATCAACGTGGGATAAGTACGCCGGAGGCTGTTGCTCAACACCTCAGCCCCGCGCTGAAATCTCTCAGCGATCCCTGGAAGATGATGGACATGGACAGGGCTGTTGACCGGCTGGTCAAGGCAGTAGCTCAGAGGGAACAGGTGGCCGTCTTTGGTGATTATGATGTCGATGGCGTAACCTCTGCAGCCTTAGTCTTTGGATTTCTTGAAGGGCTTGGACTAAAGGTAACAGTCTATATCCCCCACAGGGAGAACGAGGGCTATGGACTCAGTGCGGAAGGGTTAAGGAATCTCGCATCCAGAGGCTGCAAGCTTCTGATTACAGTTGATTGCGGCATATCGGATAATGAAGCAGTCGCCCTGGCAGGGGAGCTTGGGATGGATGTCATTATCACCGACCACCACGAGCCCCCTGATTCCCTTCCCGGGGCCCTGGCGGTGCTGAATCCCAAGCGTTCTGATTGTGCCTTTGCTTTCAAAGAACTTGCCGGCGTAGGTGTGGCCTTTAATCTTGTCAGGGCCTTAAGACATCGTCTTTATGAGCTTGGGCATTGGAACACTGGTCAGGTGCCCAATCTCAAGGAATATTTAGATTTTGTAGCCATGGGGACTGTGGCGGATGTGGTACCGCTTTTGGGGGACAATCGTATACTGGTCCGGGCGGGACTTGAGGTGCTTGATGGATCTGACAGGCCGGGGATCAAGGCATTGAAGGCATTATGTTCCCTGGATTCCGGTATTACCTCCACGGATATTGCCTTCCGTATCGCTCCACGATTAAATGCCGCCGGGCGGATGGCTCATGCGGATAAAGCCTTCAGGTTGCTCGTCACAGACGATGAGTCAGAGGCGAAGCAGCTTGCCGACGAATTGCATCTGCTCAACCAGGAGCGCCAGGCGGAAGAAAAGCATATATTTAATGAAGCATTAGATAAAATCCGATTACTTGAGAAGCAGGCTGCCTATGTCTTGTCGAGCCCTGAATGGAAAAGAGGCATTATAGGTATAGTTGCATCCAGACTGGTAGCGCAATTCCACAGGCCTGTGATTCTTCTTGCGCTGGACGGAGATGAGGCCCATGGTTCGGGCCGCGGTCCTGAAGGAATCAATCTCTACGAGTCTCTTTGTGCCTGTTCCGGCCACCTTAGTTCCTTTGGCGGGCACAGGGCTGCTGCAGGGATGAGGTTGCCATCTGATTCAGTAGAAGGATTCTGCACGGCCTTTCAAGAAGTCGTGGCCTCGGTTCTGGAGCAAAACGACATCTCTCCCAGGCTTATGGTTGATTGCACAGCCTGTATCGAGGAGCTGATGGATCCGAGTTTTTCCCGGTTCTATGAACATCTGGAGCCCTTTGGTGCGGGTTATCCGGCCCCTGTGTTTGCAGTTCGGGATTTCTCGGTCCGTCAGTCAACAGTTGTTGGAAACGGCCACTTGAAACTTTCTCTCACATCCCGGACCGGTTTGAAAAATGAGTACATGAGAGGAAAAATGGATCTGGTGGGATGGGGACAAGGAGATAAGGTAGGTCTTCCCTGGGAGAAGCTTGAGCTTGCCTGCATGCCTTGTATTAATGTATGGCGGGGGCGAAAGCAACTCGAGCTAAGACTGAAAGATATCCGGTACAGATAGCTCATGCGACTTAATTCTCTGACACTCTTTGGCTTTAAATCCTTTCCTGCGCGCACAAAACTGTCATTTACCCAGGGTGTTATTGCCATAGTCGGGCCCAATGGGTGCGGCAAGTCCAACATTGTTGACGCCATCAGGTGGGTATTGGGGGAGCAGAGTCCCAGCATGCTCAGGGCCAAGAAAATGGACGACATACTCTATAATGGGAATAATGACAGGCAAATAGACCTGGCTGAGGTCCGTTTGGTCGTGGAAAACAAAGGATCTTTTGTCCCACCGGGGTATGAAAATACCCCTGAGATCGAAATAATGCGTCGTATCTACAGATCAGGGGACACTGAATATCGTATTAACGGCAAGAGTTGCAGGCTGAAGGACATCCACTACCTCTTTATGGATACAGGGGTTGGTGCCAGGGCATACTCCATTTTTGATCAAGGTCAGGTTAGTGCTTTTATTGACATGGTACCGGGAGATCGTCGTCTCTTGATTGAGGAGGTGGCGGGTATCTCCAGGTTCAGGGCCAAGCGTAGCGAGGCCGAGCGCCGCATGGCTCAGACAAAACAAAACCTTGAGAGGCTGGAAGACCTCTTGGTCGAGGTGGAACGTCAACGCAAATTTCTCTCCAGACAGGCAAAAAAAACAGAGCGCTACCTGAAGCTGCGGAGGGAGCAGGATCAACTGGATCAGGCACTCCTTGCCCATGCGTGGTTTGCTGAGTTGGGACGAAGGACGGATCTGGAAAAAGAGAGAGATTGTCTCTCTGCCGATCTGTCCGGTGTACAGGCAGAGCTTTCTAAAAATGTCGCCGATCGGGAAAGGCTCGAACTGGAAGTCCTCGAGGAAGAAGAGGCCTTAGCTGCGATTCGTAAGGGCCTGACTGATGCGGAAGACAGCCTTCAGGAGCTCAGGGAAGAGGCCTCGCAGCATGAAAAGTTCTTAATTAAGGAAGAAAACAGGCTGCAATCTGCCGAAAAGACCTTGTTGGAGCTTGAGGAAAAAGGGGCATTGATAGAACGCAGCCGTGAAGGGCTTCAGAAAGATATCAAGGCCCTCAAGACAGAAGAGGCATCGTACCTGGTTGATGTGTCCGACCGGGAAAAATGGATAGAGGAATCAGAGGCAGCCAGGGACCAGGTGAAAGAGTCTCTTGAGGCAGTGAAGGTGCAGCTCGTAGATGCGGCAGCCAGGCACGCGAGGTTGGACAGTAAACGCAATGGTTTGAGAGACAGGGAGGATAGACTCAGGCGCCGTCTGGAACAGAGGCGGAATGAGCTGCATGGTATATCAGAGCATGTAAAGGGTCTGCAAGGTAACCTGAAAGGGCATGAGGAGAAGGTAGAGGAAACCCGGACTGAATTGGATTCCTTGTCTCATGATGAAAAAGGCATTGAAGGTGCTGTTTCTAATCTGAGAGGCCGTCTTTCAGCCACTGTGGAAAAAAGGCATGAAGCAGACTCGGAACTGGCATCATGCAGAGCCAGGCTTAATGCGCTGAAGACTATTGATGCATCGGGTGAGGGCTTCAGCAGGGCCACTAACAAGTTACTCAGCTCCGATGTTTCCTCATTGGGGGTACTTGCTGATTTTCTGGAAGTAGAGCCGGGCTGGGAACATTTAGTAGAGATAGCCCTCGGGCACGGAATTCAGGCTTTGGTAGTCCCTGATATGGAGGCATGTGATAGGGCCATATCCTTTCTTAAGGACCAGCCGGCGGGAAGAGCAAGTCTGATTATACCCGGCGAGGACCGCTGTAAGATGGAAGAAAAAAAGGATGGCACCCTTCTTGAGTTCGTCAGTGCCGGACATCCTGTTGACAAGGTCGTGGCCGACATCCTGATCCATTGGAAGGTGGCGCCGGATTTGAAGACTGCTTTTAAACTGCGCAATACTGACGATAAAGCCATTTTTTACATCACCCGGGATGGTGAGATCCTCACTCCATGGGGTGAACTGGTCTTTGGGGACAAAGACAAGGCATCTTCAGGGATACTTGCAAGAAAGGCTGAGGTTTCCACATTAACTATACATGAAAAGGAACTTCATGAATCTTACATGCAGATCCGTAGTGAAGAAGATGAGATAAGCAAAGAACTCTTAAAGGCTGAGACCAAACTCAAGGAAGTTAATGAGAAAAAGGTCCGGATTCTTGAAGACCTGGCTGGTCATAAACAGGAAGTAGACAGCTTACTCATGGAAATTGAGGCTCAGAAAGAGAGGTCACAACGCATAGATTTGGAGATTGAAGATGCTGAAGAGGAAATACTTGATGTGGAGGTTTCCCTTGAAGGGTTGGAAGAAGCTGTTGAAGTTGCAGTTTCGGCCAGAATTGAAGCTGAGGGGCAGATAAAGGGCCGTGAGGATGCCTTGAGACAGCAGGAGCAGGTGCTTTCCCGCAGGAGAAAGGCCCTTGAGGAATATAGAATAAAAATGGCCCGCGTTCAGACCCAGCTTCAGGAAAGGGAACAGGAGCTTGGAAGGCTTGCTGATCGAAAGAACCAGATAGTCCGGGATCGGGAAACCATGCTGGTAGAAAAGCAAAGTCTGGCCGTCCAACTTGAGAGCAGGGCCGGGTCCCTCAAAGATGTGCGGCTGAAGGTTGAAGCCAAGCAGAACAAGGTCCTGATTGAAAAAAGGCATCTGGAAGAGGCAGAAACAAAATACGATCACACCCGGCAGGCTATTGCCGGATTCCAAGGCAAGGTCAATGAGTTACAGACCCGGCTCAGGGCTATTGAAGAGCGGGTTCATCAAAATGTGCTTGTCCTTTCCGAAGTTGAACAGGGCCTTGTGTATCTGAAAAAAACAGCCATGGATCGCCACCGGGCCGACATAGAAGAATTCTGTGATAAATGGCGCATTTCTCCATTTTCTCCTGATGAGGCAAAGGAGCGGATCAGTGATATAATCCGCAAGGTAGATCGCCTTGGGTCTGTGAATCTTGCCGCTGTTGAAGAATACCAGGGGCTTGAGGATAGATGGAACTATCTTAATTCCCAGAAAGACGACCTTATCAGCTCAATCGAAGACCTCGAACAGGCCATAGGCAGGATCAATCGTACCTGCAGGACCCGGTTTAAAGAGGCCCTGGACTCAGTGAACGAGAGCCTTTCCAGGGTCTTTCCTTTACTCTTTGAAGGGGGGGCGGCTAAGCTGGGTTTGACCTCATCTGACGATATACTGGATTCGGGAATAGACTATTTGATACAGCTTCCCGGAAAAAGAATCCAGTACCTGAATCTCCTTTCAGGAGGGGAGAAGGCATTGGCTGCAATGGCCCTGATTCTTGCCATCTATTTCATAAAGCCCGGTCCTTTCTGCCTGCTGGATGAAGTAGATGCCGCGCTTGATGAAGCCAATACCGTACGATTTAACCGGTTCATAAAAAAGATATCAGAGCAGTCCCAGGTAGTGCTTGTTACTCATAACCATAAGGTGATGGAGATTGCTGATGTCCTTTATGGAGTTACTATGGAGGATAAAGGGGTGTCAAGACTGGTTTCGGTAGACCTGGTGGAGAGTCCGGGATCTTGATAAATGATTCGGGCCTTGGGGGATAAGAAGAAATGAAATCTCACTACTTAAAGCGTATGAAGCGGGTGCGTGCTGTCCTGGCCGGCCGGGGTTTGGACGCGCTTCTTATAACGTGTCCTGAAAACCGTCGATATTTAAGCGGGTTTACCGCAGAGGACGTGGGCGTATCCGAATCAGCAGGTGCGCTTTTAATCCTTCGCAAAGAGGCCATTTTGCTCACAGACGGACGCTACGAAGTCCAGGCAAGGGATGAGGCCCCTGACTGGCGTTTGGTTATATACAGACGCGGACTGGCCCATGCACTGAAGAATCTGATGCATGGTTGCAGTGTACATAACCTTGCTTACGAACCTGTTTTTTTGTCCTGCCATCGCCTTGAGGCCATAAAAAAGGCCCTGCCTGAAACAGAGTTTGTCTCACTTAGGGGCCGGATCGAGACTATGCGCTCAATTAAATCGTCTTCAGAGGTTGAGTCCCTTAAAAAGGCCATCTCTGCGGCTGAGAAAGTGCTTGGGGGCATATGGAGAGACATTAAACCCGGCATGACTGAGAAGGAAATTGCCTGGCGTATCATCGAGGGGCTATGGCAACATGCGGAAGGCCCTTCCTTTTCTCCCATTGTGGCCTCCGGACCCAATGCCGCCCTGCCCCATGCTGTTCCCACAGACAGGCCAATCCAAGAGGGCGAGCCCATACTCATAGACATGGGGGCCAGGCTTGGAGGATACTGCTCGGACATGACAAGGACTATTTTTCTTGGTGAACCCAGGTCGCCCTTCAGGGAAGTATACGCTATAGTCCGCAAGGCCCAAATTGCCGCCCAGGAAGCCCTTAAAGCCGGGCTAACAGGCAAACAGGTGGATCAAGTAGCCAGAGATGTAATCAAGGGTGCCGGCTATGGTCCAAGATTCGTCCATTCCCTGGGGCACGGAGTGGGGCTTGCAGTCCATGAGGCCCCGACCCTCTCACAACGGTCACGGAAAAAGCTAAGGCCCGGGATGGTGGTCACTGTTGAGCCTGGAATATATCTCCCGGATCAGGGCGGGGTTCGTCTTGAAAACATGGTACTTGTAGAGGCTGATGGGGCCACAATACTCAGCAAAAATGACTGGTTCTATGAATTTTGATAAGGCAACTACACTGCCTGCTTATTGCCTGCTGCTTGCCGTCCAGGAAAAAGCAGGTCTTACAGAGCACCTTGCGGAATTACGCCGGCGTCTGATCATTTGCTTTGTTGCGGTATGTGTGGGCTTTGGTCTTTGCTACGCCTTGATTGAGCCGATCTTTGCAATGCTCTCAAAACCTCTTGAGGCAGTCCTGCCTCCTGAAACAAGCCTGATCTTTACATCATATCCCGAGGCCTTTTTCACCTATCTCAAACTTGCTCTCACATGCGGAATCTTTGTAGGAAGCCCTGTTATCCTATATCAGATATGGGCTTTTGTGGCCCCGGGGCTGTATGAACGTGAAAAACGCTGGACCCTGCCCTTTGTCGTATGCTCGTCATTCCTGTTCATCGGGGGCGCAATCTTTGGATATATGGTGGTATTCCCCACGGCTTTCAAATTTCTTGCGGGTTATTCAGGTGAGAGCCTGCGCCTGTTGCCAAGTGTCAGCGAATACTTCACTCTGACGATTCGCCTTCTTCTGGGCTTTGGACTCGCCTTCGAGCTACCGGTTTTCATAGTATTTCTGGGCCTGGTAGGCTTGTTGGATGCCCACACACTCAGGAAGCACCGCAAGTATGCCATTCTTATAATATTCCTTGCGGCAGCAATCCTTACACCGACACCTGATGTCCTCAACCAGATACTCCTGGCCGGACCTCTTCTGGTTTTGTACGAATTCAGTATTATACTGGTATGGTTAGTGGGCGCGAAAAGAAGAAAGGTCTGATGAAAAAATCAGGTTCAATCGGATCTTATCCTGGGATCCAGGGCGTCTCTCAGCCCTTCTCCCAACAGGTTGTAGCCAAGTACGGTCACAAGGATTGCCATACCCGGGAACATCGAAAGCCACCAGGCTATCTCCAGGTTGTCCTTGCCTTCAGTAAGCATGTTGCCCCAGCTTGGGGTAGGAGGTTGAACCCCGATTCCGAGAAAACTAAGGGCGCTCTCAGTTAGTATTGCCCCACCGACTCCGAGTGTTGTTGCCACAAGGATAGGGGCCACTGCATTTGGTAAAATATGTGAAAAGACTATCCTGACATTGGAGGCGCCTGATATCCTGGCTGCCAGTACGAAATCACGCTGCCTGAGACTCAGAAATTCCGCCCTTACGAGCCGGGCCACC
>JAUWHV010000056.1 GCA_030605675.1 Deltaproteobacteria bacterium
ACACTACTTAGGATATGCCTTATATGGGAAACCGCCTGCTGATTTTTCCATGCCTGTGACCATCATCCGGAATATTGAGAAAGGCATGCCCAGTCCCAGAAGGTCACCTCCCCATCCGCCGAGCGCCCTTGCTCCGAGACAGAAGAAAGATCCATTCAGTTTCTGCTTTAGAAATGGAAAGGCGGTCATGTCTGCGCATACGGCCCTGATCCCGATGGTGCTCATTTCAAAGCGATTGCCGGTAAGGAAATTATAGCCCTGGATCACAATCAGTGCCTGTTTTGGCTTTACTGCCAGAATCACCACATCAGGTGCAATACTCAATTTTTCAGCCGGGTAAGCCATTGCGGCATCCATAATAGGCGGCTGAATCCCCGTCATGCCGGAGACGGCTTTTAATGACGCACCCAGTGTCTCATACCGACCTGTATCCTTTTTGCCAAAGAGTGCGAATTGTATGTTGTTTGTGTCCTTGCATGCATAGACTAGCCCATTTGTAAAGTCTGCAGGCGAAGCGGGCTTATCCATTAAGCCGGTATATTTCCGCCTACCCTCCAGCGGTTCTGTCTGATACTGGTCAACAAGACCGAGGGCAATGGCAGCGGCAGTACAGCCGACATTATTTTTATTGATCACCACTACCTCGTCTTCAGTAACAGCGATCCTGACTGCCCCGCACCAGGGAGTTCCCTGGTATTCTTCAGGTGGACATGTACCCTCCGGTACCGCCTGGCCTTTTAGGATCAGTTTTACCCCTGCCGGTGGAATCATTGTCTCCGGCTCTCCAAACACCTCCATGTATCTTCTGCTGGCTTCTTCAAAGTTCATATCTCTACTCATTTTTTTCAGATTCTAAATAAGCACTGCTACTCCCGTATCGGTTTCTTAGAAAATTCTCTGAAATATTTCTCCCTTCGTAACTATTCAGGTGGATAGGCTGAAGGTAGAAGGCTGAAGTAACCGCCCGCTTCGCTCAAGACGCAAAGGACGCAAAGAAATGACCGGGATGAAAAAAAAGGCTTACCGCAGAGTTTAGAGGATTCATCTCTGTTCGATCGTTGTGAACTGCTTGAAATCCTTCAGCCTTCAGCCTTCAGCCTTCAACCTTCAACCTGAATGGTTATCTCCCTTCATGGGCAAGAAAAATGCCGGTCTGTGTATGTCTGTTTTGTGGAATGCGTAGCATATTCCTCCGGGGTGGTAAAAAATCAGAAATATATTACTAATGATATATTGACATATGAGGCTTAGTGTATCTAAAATAGAATCTAATCCATTTTTTCATCACCCGACTACAATGCCCGCACGTGGGCGCAATGAAGCACAGAAATCCGAAATATTCATTAAGAGAGGAGGCAGTATGGTAAAGTACTTGCGAATTGGTCTGATTTTATTGTGTGCGGTGTCTCTCGTTTCCGGGTGCGCAAACATGACGGCCCGCCAGAAAGGATTCATGAAGGGAGCTGCCGCAGGGGCTGCAATTTGCGGCGGAACCGCAGCTTACATAGGACACCAGAATGACAGCAACCCTGACAGAGCAGCATTAACAGGGGCCATTGCCTGCGGACTTGTAGGCGGAGCAATCGGCGCGATATTGGCTAAGGAGGATGTTGTAGTTCCACCGGAGCCGGTTGTTGAGCCCATACCTGAGCCGGAACCCGAGCCCGCAATTGTAGAAGAGGTTGTAGAAGAGGTTGTCGTTGTCGAGGTTCGAGAGAAGATAGTTCTACGTGGAATCAATTTCGACTTTGACAAGTCGGACATTAAGCCTGAATTTGTGCCGGTCCTTGATGAAGCAGTTGTGATATTAAAGAAACATACTGATATAAATGTAATTGTTGAGGGGCATACTGATTGGACAGGGACGGAGAAATATAACATGGGTCTGTCTGAGCGCAGAGCAGCCTCTGTATGTACTTATCTGGCCGACAAGGGAATCTCTCAAAACAGTCTGGAGACTGTAGGTTACGGCGAGGCCAACCCAATAGCTGACAATCATACACGGGAAGGCCGAAGTATGAACCGGCGCGTGGTGTTCAAGATACTGAACTAGGCGTTTATATCCATGGGAAATCGACATCCAGTTGAGCCTATTTTGCTTTCAGTGGTACTGGCCCTGGCCCTGACACTGTCAGGGCCTTCTACCGCCATAGCGGATTCCGGGAAACCAGGGGCTCAAAAAAGTTTTAAGCAGTTCGTCAATGTCTGGATGTCCAAATTAGACAGGATCGGCAAAATGAATATTCGGGGCCTTGATATTATGCCACGTGATCAAGGCTTTGTTGGTCGATATGTGTGCTACGGGCCGGAGTGTGAATTTTCCATCAAAGAAACAGGCTCTCCTGAGACCCCCTTTGTCGGAATCTTACGTTACTCGGAAAAGCATTTTTTAAAAAAAGGTGAAACCCGGCAAAAGACCTTTCAAAATCCCGGGATGTTGACTAGAAGGATTCCTGTTACCGAGATCTTCCGTTTTACCCGCGGCAAGTGGGTGTATTGATATTTCTCCATTCTATCACCACTCTGCCCGGTTAGCCTCTTTGCCATAGCTTTTTTACCTCTCCGACCAGCCTGAGATCAACATCCAAGGCCCTGCCGGCTACTGTGAGATATCCGCCTATCAGCATGGCATCCGCCCCCGCCCAAAAAGCAAGGCCCTGGAAATCCTTTAATGCTGATTCCCTCCCCCCTGCAATACGTATGGCTTTCTCCGGAAAAATCAATCTGAATATCGCTATGGTCCGCAGTATCTCCTCCACTGACAGTGGGGCCTGTGAAGCCAGAGGGGTGCCTGGAATCGGGACCAGAATATTTAAGGGGACAGAATCCACCCCAAGGCCGGCCAGGGTAAGGGCCATTGAAACCCTGTCCTCAGCGGACTCCCCAATGCCTATGATCCCGCCTGAGCAGACCTCAAGTCCAACATCCTTTGCTGTATGGATAGTGGAGATACGATCTTTGAAGCTATGGGTGGTAATTACTTTTGGAAAGAATGCCTCTGAAGTCTCAATATTGTGGTGATAACGGCTGAGACCGGCTGACTTCAAAGTTTCAAGCGCCTCAGAGTCCAAAATGCCAAAAGATGCGCAAACACTTATTCCTACACCGGTCCTTATTTGCTCTATTCCTACTGCCACCTCATCCACTTCAGACCTGGAAAGACTCCGGCCGCTGGTCACAAGGCTGAATCTGGCAGCACCTGCATCCTTGGCTTTTGCTGCCGCTTCCAGAATTTCATCAGTCGATTTGAGGGAGAAAACAGGACCCCCTGTTCTGTACCTGGAGGACTGGGCACAAAATGCACAGTCTTCAGTACACCTTCCGGACTTTACGTTCATTATGGTGCACAAAGAAAAGCTGTCACCCCTAGCCCTCAGCTTTGCATCCCTGGCCAAGGTCATCAGCTCAGACAATGGGAGCTTCAACAAATCATTGATTTTATGGCGTCCTTCATTCACCAGTTTACACTTTTTTCGAAAAAGCGTGCATTATCGAATTGAATGCCAATGTCGAAATTGGAAATTGGAAATTAGGTAACGCATTTACATCTTTGTGTCTTTCCCAATTTCAAATTTCAAATTTCAAATTTCACTGCCGAAATAACCTCAAAACTCCGATCGAGGATATCTTCTATCTGATCTATTGTTACCGAAAGAGGAAGGAAAAGATAAACTATATCACCTAATGGCCGAAGTATCAGTCCTTTTTTTAATCCCTCTTTGTAAATTATCCACCCCACCCTTTTCTCTGATGGAAATGCGGTCCTGGTCTTTCGGTCCATGACCAGTTCGAGAGCTGCCACCATGCCGATCCCCCTGACGTCTCCTACCCAAGGCAGCTCTCCAAACCTTTTTATGCCGGACTGGAGGGCACTGATTTTGTCCTGCAACCCATCCAGCACATTCTCTTGCTCAAATATCTCCAGAGAGGCCAGGGCTGCTGCAGATGCCAGGGGATTGCCCGTGAAGGTATGGCCATGAAAGAATGTCCTGCCCTCTTTGTAGTCGGCATAAAAGGCATTATATACATCGTCAGTGGTTATGGTGGCTGCCATAGGCATATATCCGGCAGTCAGTCCCTTTGAAAGACATAGAAAATCAGGGCTTATTCCAACGTATTCAAGGGCAAACATGCGCCCGGTCCGCCCAAAGCCAGTGGCAACTTCGTCCAGGATCAAATGGACCCGGTGGTGAGAGACAAGCTCTGCCAGCCTTTTCAGATATTCCACAGGATATACTATCATCCCGCCCGCTGCCTGAAGCAGAGGCTCAAGTATGATTCCTGCTATCTCATCGCCCTTGTCAGCAAGCAATTTCTCAAGCGGACCCAGGCATTCAAGGGAACAATTTGGTGATTTGGTGATTTGGTTATTTGGTGATTGACCGGGTGGTCGGTTACCATATGGACAGCGATAACAATAGGGAGATGGTATCCTGTAGGAATCAAAGGTGAGGGCATCAAAAGGTCCCTTGAACTTAGGGACCCCGCCCAGGCTCATGGCACCGATAGTATCACCGTGATATCCCCTTTCAAGTGAAACAAAACTTTTCCTCCCGGTCTCACCCATATGCTTCCAGTATTGAAAGGACATCTTTATTGCCACTTCACAGGCAGTGGAACCGTTGTCTGAATAAAAAACCCTCCTTAGTCCATCCGGGGTCAAGGAGACAAGTTTTTCTGCCAGGCGGATGGCTCCCTCATGGGTAGTGCTTGCAAAGTGCACGTGTTCCAGTCTGTCCATCTGATCCCTGACAGCCGCCTTGATCCTGGGATGATTGTGACCGTGAAGTATGCACCACCATGAGGATATGGTGTCATAGTAGTGTCGTCCCTGGGCATCAAATAAAAATACCCCATCAGCTCGATCCACAAACAGGGGATTATCCTTCTCAAAATCCTTCATCTGTGTATATGGGTGCCAGACGTATCTGCGATCAAGCTCCAGCAAGTCAACTTTGGAGGTCATATTGGTTTACCTTTATAAATGGCCCAAACTCCAAAGGCCTGTCCAGGGTCTCTTGAAGGAAGGCGGTGAGATCAAGCCGGTTTCCATTGTGCCACCAGCGACGGAGGATGCTGCCGGTCTCAGGATTCAGAATCCAATCCTCGCCTATGGCGCCGTTCAGGTATTCCAAAAGACAGGCAGCTCCAATAAAGGCCTGGAAGTAGTCCAGGGAGTAAAAGTCAGGCATGAGATCAAAGAGATAGGTCTCCGGATCATAGTAAAAGCAGGTCTCCCTTCCCATCACTTCCGAGTAAAGGGACTGGCCCTTTTTCAGACGGCCAAGGCGGAAGTTTTCTACCTCAATAACCAGTTTTGCAGCGTAACGGCGAGTCAAGGTGAGCAATTTCAGGGCATGGGCACGCGAGACGGTCTGAGCATTTTCAGCAGACAGCCCCAGGATCTCCTGAAGAAATCCCCTGGACATGCACATTCTCTGAAAAAGAAAGGCAAAGGCCTCTGATAGGGCCCCTGACTGAAAGAAGTCCTTTTCTTCAGGTGGTAGCGCCGGGTCTGTGTAGATGAAGCTCAGGGCATGACCCAACTCGTGGAAAAGTGATTCCATATCCAACCATCCCTGAAGGGGCCCTACAATGACGTGCGCCTCTCCTGGTATATCCACGGGGATACAGTAGGACTGCCTTCCGGGTATGCCTTCCGAATGGATACGGAGAGCCGGATTCCCAACAAGGTCCATTCCCCATTTGCGGAAAAAGCTCATGATCTTGTCTATGCTGATTTCCTTGGGAAAGAGGTGGTCCAGATAACGAAGTCCTAAGAGGTAAATGGCATCAAAACGGGAAGCGTCCTTCAGGGACAGGCCGGTAACCGTGTTTAGCCAAGGATCAACAAGACCTCTGTATGTCTCTCTGGTTTCACTGAGAAAGTCCTGGGCATGAGAACCCGACCCTGTCAGCGAGACGTCCCTTTTTTCTTCGCAAAAGGCTATATATTCAGGATAACCAAGGTCGTGCTCCAGCACATTTAAAAGGGCCTTCCACGAGGCATAACTGAAAGGAGCCAGAAAGGCGCAAATAGAGCGCGTTTCTTTGGCTAGTGTACTCCTGGCCCGGTTATCACCGGTTTTCTGGCACCATGTGATTACTTCGGTAAACGGGACATCCCGGGCATTCACCTTGGCCTTGGCTCCCCGCATCCATGTATTCAGCACGGCCTGAAACGGCTCTACCTTTGACCTGATAAAATAATCAACTGCCTGGAAGTAAGCCCGGCCGGCAAATCCCGCTGTACCAAAGGCGTGTTTTATTTCCTCAACGTCCGCTAAGTCCATGGGACCAGGAGGGTCATTCCGGGTCTGCTCTGATCCAAGATGGAGAGAAAGGTCACGCCTCCTTATTTCCTTGGTCATAGCCAGAAGCTTTTCCGTCCATTCACGGCAGACCTGGTTCTGAAGTTCTGAAGTGGTCATTTATGTCTCATTCATGATTCCGCTGAAAAACCCCAAAAATGTAGATGCGTTACCTAATTTCTAATTTCTAATTTCTAATTTCCAGTTTCGACATCGGCATTCAATTTGATAATACACGCTTTTTCGAAAAAAGTGTAAACCGGTGAATGAAGGATGCCTTTCAATTCCTCAATTCCTCAATTCCTAAATTATTTTTATTTAAGGAAAAATCATGGGAAATATTCAGTTTTTAGAAGGTTTTTTATATAGCTGCTTCCAAAACAGCAAGATCGGATATCTTGCAAAGGGCATTGTCCATAACTTAAACGGTCCTATACAGATCCTCTCCATGCATATTGAAATGTTAAAAATGGATATTGCAAAAGATCTTAAGGCCATTGAATCTACCCTTGCCCTCAGCCTGCCGGATACTGCAGTCAACCAGTTGAAGAAGCTTGCGGACAATTTACAGAAGAGAGCAGAACGATTCTCGCAGATGGAAGAGGCGCTGGATCGCATGGAAAACATGGTCAACGTGATTACCAATAGAAGCCAAGAGGGGGAAAATGGGCAAAGGCCTCTAATTCTTAACCAGGTACTTGAAGAAGAATTGGATTTCTGGAATGCAGACCTCTTTTTCAAGCATCAGGTGGGAAAACAGTTGGCTTTACCGGCTACCCAGACCCTGATCGTAATTAATGAAGGTCACCTTCGTGACTTGATTGACGGGTTGTTAGATGCTTGCATAAAACAAATGCGAGAAACCGAAGAACGTGATCTAAAAATAACATTGGGCCAAAAAGATGGGTCTACGTGGTCTTTAGAATTTGAGCATACAGGAAATGCTTTCCCGGCCGACTGGGATCAAGATATCAGCAGATATTCGCCGGGAGTAAACGAGTACACACAGAAGACCTCTGACTATCTTTTTCTTATCCTGGCTCTTAATCTGGCAAAGGTCAGGGCAGAGCAAATTGGAGGAACGTTGAAAATAGAGCCACAAAAGGCTTCTTGTCTTATACCAAATGAAAAACAAAGACTCGACCGTATGTAGTGTAGTTTGATGAATTCCTGTGGCTCATTCAATCTCAGTTACAGTTACATCTTCAAAGTTAACATCCGAGCCATTCCAGGTCCTGAAACCTGCCGAACCGGATTCGAAGGTATCGTCATGAAATTCCGAGACGACCTCACCATCGATCTTTATAATATGGTGATCTCCTTTTACAAGAATGGTGATTTCATGAGGTTGGTCAAAAATTTTATAGTCATTAGGCATCCGGGTACGTGATTCTTTGATGGGTTGCTGTTCACTACCGTTAACAACTTTCCTTACCAAAAATGCGCCCCTACCATAACCCGAATCGTATTGAAAACAGTAGCCTGAAATTTTTTCATTTTTGTCTGCTCGATAATAAATGCCGTAACCATTACCTTTGGATAATGTGGCATTGACCTTTACTTCATAATCTTTCCAGCTTTCATCACCAAATGCCAGGCGGTTTTCACCATGTCTTTTGTTGGCCAGTGTCCCATTTTCGATTTCCCATTTTCCTCGTAAGGGAGTAAGGGATTCCATATTGTCAAAATCATCAGAAAACAGAATTTTTTCTTCAGGTGAAGGTGCCGGCCCATGTACCGGCCCGTGAATTGAACATACAACTTTCAGGTAATCAGGGTCATTTGGATCTGAGTCAGCGTCTTTAAGCCACAGATATACCCCGCCTGACGGACAAGAGTATGGACTTTCTATGGTTTTTCTACGTTTGTCGTTATCCATGAAGTAACATCTTTCTTCATTTTCAATCTGATATCTGTTGGTCAGACAACAAGTTGCCTTGGCTCTTTCTCTATAAGACACAAAGTTTGGGAGAGCTATGGAGGTCAAAATGCCCAGGATGGCAATAACCACCATCAGCTCTAAGAGCGTAAAGCCTCCGGAGATATTGTTTTTCATAATTTTCATTTTTTGATCTCCGGAATCGGGTTTCTTTTGCTTACCTGGATTTCCTTAAAGCCATGCTCTTCAGGATTGGGACAGCGCACGATCACGTCATCTTCTGTGGTGATCACCACGTAAGGCTTTTTACTTAACGGGCAGACGATATCTTTGCCTGGCAATTTCCCTTCTTGCAGCAACTTGGATATGTGCCAGAGATTATTGATGCATTGGTCTGTTACGGCATCTGTTGATTGCACCCCATATCTTGCAGGCCTTTCCTCTTCAAGGGCGGACATTATTGAAGGGATTTGTATGGCGATTATGGACAGGCAGGCAAGCAATATGACCCATAGAAGCACTGTTCCTATTTTGCTTTTCCTTATCTGCTTCAACTTGGACATTTCTGTTTCTTCAGGGACATACTGCTCTGCAAGGTCGATCATACAACGACTGCAGTATTGTTGTTCAATGTCAGCACCCTGCTCTTCTTTATTGAACGGCTTTCCGCACTTTTTACAAATTACACTCGAGTTTTCTTTATCGGTCATTTTTTATCCTCCAAATTTACGCAATTTCTGAAACACGCTTTTGACCCGCAACAACAATATATCCTTTGAAATGGGCTTCTTGATATAATCAAGAGCCCCCAATTCCAATCCCCTTTTCTCGTCATCTGTGGTGTCTCTGCCTGTCAGAAATATCACTGGAGTATTTAACCCTTTTTGATTCATCATCTCCAGCAATTTAAACCCGTCCAAATTGGGCATATCTACATCAGAAAGGATCAGATCAAAGTGGTTTTTGGCCAAAGAAAGGAGAGCATCTATTCCGTCTTCTGAAACTGTTACCATGTAACCCTGCTTTTCCAGAATAGTGGCTATAATTTGCCGAGTTACGTCGTCATCTTCAGCAACCAGAATCGAGTTCCGGTCCGCTATTATTGCTGTTTGTGGCCCGGTTTTTGGTATTATTATTTCCTGCCCGGTTTTAGGAACAATTTCTTCTGTTTTTGCCCCTTCGAATTGCAGGTCCTCCACCAATACCTTTTCATAAGCATCTTCTGGAGAAACAATGAGTTTTTTTACCTTATCCACGGCATGGTTGCCTATCTGAAAATCCCCCCTCTCCCTGGCAAAGGACCTTATCTCTGCAACAGCAGCACCGGAACGAACCATTTCAGCGATTTCCGGATCAAATTCAAGAATTTCCTGTACTCCTTCACGTCCATAATAGCCGGTGTTGTGACATTTCGAACAACCAACAGGATGAGCGACTTCAGATGGAATATCATCAGTAAACTGGGACAGCATCTCAATTTCTTCCTGGGAGATGGGGTCTATTTTCTTGCAGTGCGGGCATAGCTTTTTCAATAATTTCTGTGCTACTATGCAAAGGATAGTATCTGCCATTACTCCTCGGTCGATCCCGAGCCTTTCAAGACGGAAAATGGCACTCGTTGCATTTGATGTATGCAAGGTGGTTACGGTCAGATGCCCTGTACTTGCGAAGTCCACGGATATTTTTGCAGAAAACGTATCTCTGACCTCGCCCATGAACAGTATGTCAGGGTCCTGCCTCACAGCCGATTTAAGTAAGGCTTCAAAAGTAACCCCGGCCTTTTCATTTACCTGTTGCTGATTGGCAAGAGGAATGTGGTACTCTACAGGATCTTCTACAGTCATTAAGCTGCGGGTTTTACAGTCTGTTTTATGAAGCAGGCTAAAAACGGTTGTGCTCTTTCCACTCCCTGTAGTCCCTACCATGATGATAAGACCCGCATGCCGGTTGACCAAACCAATAAGGGTGTTAGCCTGTTCATCTGTCATGCCGAGTTCTGTTAGCTCTTTTGGTTTGGCTTCCGGCTCAAGTAATCGCATTACGACACTTTCGCCATTGGGTGTTGAAGTGGTAGCTACTCTGAAGTTGAATTTCCTATTATTAATTATCAGTGAAAAGGCCCCATCCTGCGGCTTTCTTTTTTCCGATATGTCAAGGCCTGAAACTACCTTGAAACGTGATATGATTTTGTTAGCCGTGTTCTTTTTCAGGGAAAAGAATTCCATCAAATCCCCGTCAATCCGGAAACGGACAACTGCCTTGGTTTCCTTTGGTTCTATGTGAATGTCGCTTGCCCTTTCAGATACTGCTTTTTCAATAATAGTGTTGGTAATATATTTGATGGGATGTTTTTTGATTTCCGCTTCTGTCAGCTTTGTAATTGTCTCTATGGCAGGTGCTGTATCACTTTGTGTTTCTTTAACTATAGACGCTTCATGCTTAAACAACAGATCGATATTCTCAGGTTCGGATATCATGAATTTGAATGTTTTTTCCAAACCGGTGAATCTCTTCAAGTTGTCAAGAAGATCCCAGTCAAAAGGGTTGCTGACTATGAATGCCGTTCCAACAGAAAAATCGTTCACTGCCACAACATGGTTTGATTTGCAAAATGGCGTTGGGAGTATCCCTAATTGAACATCATCAGAATTGATGTCGGAGATATGGGATTTTTTCAGGAACTCTGCCATATATTGAGCGATGGTACTGTTGTCAGTTCCCAGTTCCAGAGATGCTGAATAGATATCGGATTCCGAAATATTAGATAATTCGTTCCTTTTATCAGAATTCAGATTCAATCGATCAGACAGGAATTCCTTGAACTGATTAAAAGAGGTTGGCGGCGCCTTTTTTTCGTATTTTTGAGGTCTATCACGTAGTTTTTCCCATTGGGCGTTGGTTTTTATATGTGTACTTACCTTTTGTAGGAGGATATCCTTTTGAATTGGTTTTACCAAATAATCAACAGCGCCCACAGAAAAGGCTTTAGCCTTGTCTTCTTTCCTTGTGAAAGAGGTTACGAATATCACAGGTATGTAAGCAGTTTCCTTACATTTTTGCAATCTGTCACAGACCTCGTAGCCGTCCATTCCCGGCATCTCAACATCAAGTAGAATAAGGTCAGGCCTGTTCTTACTGATTACCTGCAGGCCCTTAAGACCACTATTAACAGTAATGACATTATAGCCACTCCGTGACAGCAATTTTCCGATCAGCTTGAGCGTAATCGGATCATCGTCAATGCTTAAAACCAGAGGTCCTTTATGATGGCTGTTCATGGGCTGGTTGGATACTCACAAGATAATGAATGTAAGAATTCAGGTAACCGTTCACGGAACGGTGAAATTAGAAAATAGAAATTGGAAATTTGGCCTTCATGCTTTTGTACTGTTGATGAACGTATTGGCATCCTTCATTCTATAGTTTACACTTTTTCAACATAGACGGATGCCAGCCGATAGCTGTTAGCCGTTAGCTATTAGGTAAAAACTTTGTATAAAACCGGACTGTTAAGCTAAAACCTAACGGCTAACAGCTAATCGCACAAGTCATTTTTTTTGAGATAACTCTTCTGCCAGTTTGTAGACATCCAGCTCGTAAACTCGTTTCATCTTTTCCTAATTTCAAATTTCAAATTTCAAGCCGTGAACGGCTACCAAGGTTCTTTGTGTACGCTTCACCTGTCTTGTTCGCCAGTTAGACTGACTCCGCCACAGGCGCAACACTCAATACGGGTGGGGGGCTAACCCTTACCCGGCCAGGACTTCCACCCGGCGCATTTTTCATTTTTGTAATAGGTCATCTATGTTGTAACTGGTTCAACCTCCTTTGAAGTCCCTCTTTTTCTTCATTTTGATCTTCTATTGTTCTTTCCATCTCACGTATCGCCATAACGGCGTCAGGATTATGTTCAGCTTCTGGACTTAACGAATCTATTTCATTCAATAAGGCTTCTTTATGGTGGTCTATCTCAGATATTCTTTCTATCAAATTATTTATTTCTTGTGAGTTGATATTATTCCCATTTGGTTTGATCGGCAGTACATTAAATTGGTAAAGAATAGCTATTAGGCCGCCAATAGCTGTAATTACAGCAGCAATGCCTTTTAGAACACCGGGTATTGTTGACCAAAATGAATTCTTATCCGGCATAATACCTCCTTGCTATTGATAACAATCAGGATCTTAACCGTCTATTTGGAAAAAACTTCTGCCGAACATGTAATAGACGGCCCATTTTACGTTAAAAAAGGCAGCAGGTCATTTCAACTACCTCAATTTTCAAAAAACAATAAAAAATGGGCGGCTATTCCCGGTCAAGTGGACCCGATTAGCCCTTCATCAGTCTTTCCCTTATCCAGCTTGGATTCCTACGACAATCGAGCACAGCCGTTATTAAGACCACATCCTCAACTATTTCACGGCAAATGGGAACCGTTTGGAGAGAAGCCTATGACACCCAAAAATCACACGGTGAATGCCACCAAAATATGCGAGAGAGTCAATGTCAGCATACAGCGAATCAAGAAAGTAAGAACCTAGTCCAGAAGATTGCCTTTCATAGAAACGGTATCCATTTTCAAGATCTCTCTCGGCAGGATCAAGTATTCTTACTCGCATGAAATGTTCTTTCTGATTCTGTCCTTAGCTTCCTCCCAATCAGATATGGTTATCTTGCCTGCTGCGAAGGCTTTTTTTCTGTCTTCGAGAACCGCTTCATGCCAAGCAGGTGATTCGAGTCTCTTCTCATCCATAGCCAAGTTGGCCCAAACATCCTCCATTAGGTCAAGTTTTTGAGCAAATGTAAATCGTGAGAGAGGGAGGTCAATTCTTTCCATAGTCTGTTCCTTTCTTGGGCTAATCGCCGCGGTAATACGCGGCGATTTTCTGTTATTCTTTTACTCTTCTTTCAATTTCAACCAGTAGTTTCCGGTTAGGTTCTTGCATTATAGTTACTTTCGCTAACTCCCTCAGATCGTCCGTAGGGACCGACAGGAACATGCCGGGTACTACTACTATAACTACCTGAGTACACACAACTATGCGACTTCGTGTCGTACCATAACGTTAATTTAACCTGCTGGAACATACGGCGCACTATATTTCAATATTTTAAAAAACGTATTGCGAGCACCAAAAATTCAAATTCGCCAATCGCTGTTCCAGTCAGGTTGAAATTTTTGTGTACGCCCGGCATGGGCGTGAACTTATGGGGTGAAAGTCCCCTGTATATGAACCCCGTTCCATCATTTTATGATGGTAGCGAAAGCACTAGCCGAAGGCAAGCGCCTTCGCCTAGCTGTGGCGTCTCAAGAGGGCATCATCGTGAGGTGGTGTCTCCGTCTGCCGACAGGCAGGTGAAGGAAGCCGGAGTGTAAAGCTATGAGCCAAGCCTGCCCTGGACTTGATCCGGGGGACAGAAATAGCGTATAACCCAGATTATGCAGCTGCCAAGGTTGCCGAAGATGCGAGGCGGAGGGCACGTAGACGTACTTTGGTACTTCAAGCGCCCGACAACAAAGCAGATTCGGCGAGATTGGCAGCCCCTTGTGGGT
>JAUWHV010000137.1 GCA_030605675.1 Deltaproteobacteria bacterium
AGGGTGCTGCAGATGCGAGGCGGAGGGTACGCAGACGTACTCCCTGTACTTCAAGTGCCCGACAACAAAGCAGATGCGGTGCCCTGTGAACGCTTACCAAGTGCAGCATGTATAAATGCCGCAAACAGGGGATGGGGATCAAGAGGCCTGGATTTGAACTCGGGATGGAACTGACAGGCAAGGAACCATGGATGCTGCGGTATTTCCATGATTTCCACCAATTCACCATTGGGACTCAGTCCGGCGAACCTGATTCCAGCGTCCTCAAGGGCCTTGCGATAGGAATTGTTGAGTTCGTATCTGTGGCGGTGCCTTTCGGAGATTTGCTCGACTCCATAGGCAGCATAGGCCTTGCTGTCCCGGGCCAACCGGCATGGATATGCGCCAAGGCGCATAGTGCCTCCCTTATCAGTGCTCTCATCTCTTTTTTGTATTTTATTAGCGCGGTAGTCGTACCATTCCTTCATCAGGTAGATTACCGGATCAGGTGTGGTAGGAACGAATTCAGTGCTGTCAGCCAGGGGCAGTCCGGCTACGTTTCGGGCAAATTCAATAACCGCCAACTGCATGCCCAGACAGATGCCGAAAAAAGGCACATTGTTTTCTCTGGCATAAGTAATGGCCTCAAGTTTTCCAGGTATTCCCCTTGAGCCAAATCCCCCTGGGACCAAGATCCCATCGGCCCCTGAAAGCCGGTTTGCCAGCTCTTCGCCCTTTGTTTCCTCTGAGTGAATGAAGTCTATTTCGACTTCGGAGCTGTTTGCAACACCCCCGTGGAACAAGGCCTCATTCAGGCTTTTGTAGGATTCCCTGAGGTTTACATACTTACCAACCATAGCAATCCGCACTTTGTGCTGTGGTTCCTTAATCTTGGCAATAAGGTCCTCCCACTCGGTAAGTACAGGTGCCCTTGTCCACATGTTAAGGGATTCGATGATTCGTTCGTCCAGCCCTTGCTCGTGAAATCGTATCGGCACTTCATAGATGCACTTTACGTCTTTAGCTGCAATAACCCGGTCTTCTTCTACATTGCAGAATAGTGATATCTTGGACTTAATGTCCGGTGAAAAATCGAACTGAGTGCGGCAGAGCAGGATGTCCGGCTGAATTCCTATGGATAACAGTTCTTTTACGCTATGTTGTGTTGGTTTTGTTTTGAGTTCACCTGCTGCCTGGATATAGGGCACATAGGTCAAATGGATGTAAAGGGTATTTTCAGTACCCAGGTCGCTTCTTAACTGTCTGATAGCTTCCAGAAACGGCAGGCCTTCAATGTCCCCTACTGTGCCTCCTATTTCTATAATTGCTATATCTGCTTCACTATTTAATTGGAGAATCGCCTGTTTGATCTCGTCGGTTATGTGAGGGATGACCTGGACCGTACCTCCAAGGTAGTCTCCCCTTCTTTCTTTTGTGATAACGCTATAATAAATACGTCCTGAAGTGTAGTTGTTCCTCTGTCCCAGCTTTGCATGGGTGTAACGCTCGTAATGTCCGAGATCCAGGTCTGTTTCGGCACCATCGTCTGTCACAAATACCTCACCGTGTTGGAAAGGGTTCATAGTGCCGGGGTCCACGTTTATGTATGGGTCCAGCTTCTGAATGGTGACCCGAAGCCCCCTGGCTTCGAGCAATGCCCCTATGGAAGCTGCCGCCAGGCCTTTCCCCAGAGATGAGAGGACACCGCCAGTGATAAAAATGAACTTTGTTTTCATGTTTATAAAATCCTATTCAGATAAAGGGCATCCTTCATTCGCCGGTTTACACTTATTCCCAAAAAAGGGTGCATTATAGAATCGAATGCCGGATGCCGAAACTGGAAACTAGAAATTGGAAATTAGAAACTTGAAATTAGAGCTGATTAATCCAGTTTTTATCTAATTTCTAATTTCACTTCATATTCCCCGGCTACCGGCATATAATTACTTCCAAGCGGTTTCCAAGGCAAATTATTTCTGAACTGCCATACGGAGTAAGGCATTGACTATTGCTATTGCCACAGCACTGCCACCCTTTCGCCCCAGGGTCGTAATGTAGGGAACATCTTGCTTTAACAGAAGTTCCTTGGACTCAGCGGCGTTTACAAATCCTACAGGTACGCCGATTATTAGATCCGGCCTGAACTGTCCGGAGGATACCAGTTCTATAATCCGCAAGAGGGCAGTGGGGGCATTGCCGATTGCCACAATTCCCACATCATCCCGCACCCCGAGGGTCATAGCAGCTTTGGCTTTGGTACAACCAAGGTCTTTTGCCAGCTCTCTGCACTCCTTGGTCTTAATTGGGGCCAGTACTTTTACGCCTAAGGATTTTATGATGCCGGGACTTATGCCGGCAGCTACCATTCCTACATCCACGAGTATGGATCTGCCTGCCAGCAAGGCCTTTATCCCATTTTTTATTGCAGCAGGATGAAACCTGACATTTTCAGCAAAATCAAAATCAGCCGTGGCGTGAATGATCCTGTAAACCACAGGGAGTTCCTGGTCATTGAAGGTGGTAGGACCCAGTTCCTGAGCGA
>JAUWHV010000091.1 GCA_030605675.1 Deltaproteobacteria bacterium
GGAGATACCCTGTGGGGCTTGGAGCAAATCGTACACGCACGCCGTCTTTGGTTTTGTCGTAGTTTTGAGATTGCATATTTCCAGTATCCTTAACTTGATAGTATAGGAATTTCCATTTTTTGGACAGGATCAACAGGATAAATAAAAATCATGCCTGCCTGTGCGTCGCACGCAGACAGGTAAATCCAGTTAATCCTGTCAGAGAAGTTCTGCCGTAGGCGGTTAAGTTCATTTTTTCTGAGCCTGTTGCGGTTTGTTTTTCATGGCTTTTTCGATCTTGGCCCAGGTATCACGCAACGTCACCGTGCGATTGAACACCAAGGCTTTATCAGAAGAGTCTTTAGTATCCACGCAGAAATAGCCCTGTCTCTCAAACTGATAACGACTTCCCGGTGCTGCGTTTGCCAGACTCGGTTCCATGCGGCACGACGTCAAGGTCTCCAGGGAGTTCGGATTCAAATTGGCTCTGAAATCACCTTCATCCTTTACTTCATCGGGGTTTGCTTTCAGGAAGAGATGATCGTACAGGCGCACTTCGGCCCGGAGTGAGTGGGCAGCCGACACCCAATGCAGTGTTGCCTTGACCTTGCGTCCATCCGGAGATCCACCGCCTCGAGTTTCAGGATCATAGGTGCAGCGCAACTCCACTATTTCGCTGGTCTGTTCATCCTTCACTACTCCAACGCACTTTATATAATATGCGTATCTCAGCCGCACCTCGCGGCCTGGGGCCAGACGGAAGTATTTTTTCGGCGGATCTTCACGAAAATCTTCCTGTTCTATGTACAGCACCCGTGAAAAAGGCACTTTCCTGGAACCCATTCCAGGATCTTCAGGGTTGTTGATGGCCTCCAGCTCTTCCGCCTGATCTTCCGGGTAGTTTTCTATGACCACCCTGAGAGGACGCAATATCCCCATAACGCGTGGTGCTCGTTGATTCAGATCCTGGCGCACACAGTGTTCGAGCAACGCCACATCGACCGTGCTGTCCTTTTTTGCTACTCCGATCCGCTCACAAAAGTCACGGATCGACTTTGGCGTGTATCCACGTCTCCGCAGACCGGATATTGTAGGCATCCGCGGATCATCCCATCCACTGACGTCACCGGACTCCACAAGTTTCATGAGCTTTCGCTTGCTCATGATGGTGTAGCTGAGATTGAGGCGGGCAAACTCGATCTGCTGAGGATGACACTCGACGTCCAATTGGTCGAGTATCCAGTCGTACAGGGGACGATGATCTTCAAATTCCAGTGTACAGATGGAATGGGTGATCCCTTCGATGGAATCAGAAAGGCAGTGGGCGTAGTCATACATGGGATAAATGTACCACTTGTCGCCTGTCCTGTGATGTGGCATCCGTCTAATACGGTAGACGGCCGGGTCCCGCAGATTCAAATTCGGAGATGCCATGTTTATTTTTGCCCGGAGTATGTGAGACCCGTCCTCAAATTCTCCTGCCCGCATGCGCTCAAACAAGTCCAGGTTCTCTTCAACCGGGCGTGAGCGATACGGGCTGTCCTTGCCCGGCTCAGTCAATGTGCCGCGGTATTCCTTGATTTCCTCCGGGCTCAGGCTGCAGACATAGGCCTTCCCTTTTTTTATTAACTGAACCGCATATTCGTACAACTGATCAAAGTAGTCGGATGCATAGTAGAGATGTTTGCCCCAGTCAAAGCCAAGCCACTTCACATCTGCTTTGATCGACTCAACATATTCAATGTCTTCCTTGCCGGGATTTGTGTCGTCGAAACGCATGTGGCAGACGCTGTCCTTGTTTTCCGCTGCAATTCCAAAATTGAGACAGATAGACTTGGCATGCCCGATATGGAGATAGCCGTTCGGCTCCGGTGGAAACCGGGTCACAACTCGCCCTTCATTCTTGTTTATCCTCAAGTCCTCCGCGATGATATTGCGAATAAAGTCAAATGATGGTTGAGAATCGGTGGTGGTCATATCTGCAGCTCCGTTTCGGTCTTTCTCTTGAGTTTTGCAAGCAGCTCCCTATAGTGATTTAGACATCCCTCATTCACCAGTTTACACTTTTTTTGAAAAAATGTGTATTATCGAATTGAATGCCGATGTCGAAAGATGTCGAAACTGGAAATTTGAAATTAGAAATTAGGTAACGCATCTACATCTTTGTTTTTTTCCCAATTTCAAGTTTCAAATTTCACTACCAAAATACAAGATCAACAAAGTCTAACCTACTTTTGACTTGTCGTGAAGGACGCCGTTATTTATAGGGAATGAATTTGCCTTTTCGTCTACATTCAGATTTCTCTCCCTGCGGAGACCAGCCAGGGGCCATTGCCGCCCTTGCCGAAGGTCTTCAAAAGGGTCTTTGTCTTCAGGCACTCCTTGGCGTCACCGGATCCGGCAAGACATTTACCATGGCCAACATAATGGCCCAAGCGCAACGGCCTGCCTTGGTAATTGCACCGAACAAGACCCTTGCTGCACAGCTATTCGGGGAATTCAAGGCCCTTTTTCCGGAAAACGCAGTTGAATATTTTGTAAGCTATTACGATTACTACCAGCCGGAGGCGTATATACCTCAATCCGACACCTACATTCAGAAGGATTCCTCCATCAATGACTTTATTGACAGGCTTCGCCACTCAGCCACACACTCCCTGCTTACCGGAAGGGATGTGATAATTGTGGCCAGCGTATCATGTATCTATGGCCTGGGCTCTCCTGAAGAATACCGGCAGATGCAGCTATACTTGAGGGTGGGCGATGAGCGTCCCAGAGAAGAAATCCTGGTCCGGCTGGTCGCGATGTTGTATGAGCGAAACGATGTTGATTTCCACCGGGGGACCTTCAGGGTTCGGGGAGACATAGTTGAGATTTTCCCTGCCCATGAGGAAAAACACGCCGTAAGGGTCGAACTCTTTGGAGACGAAATCGAAAACATAAGCATCATTGACCCACTTAAGGGACAGACCATTGCTCCCTTGAGAGAAACCATCATATATCCATCGAGCCACTACGTGGCATCTGAAGGCAGACTTGACAGGGCCATTCTGAGCATCAAGGCAGAGCTGGACGAAAGACTCCTGTTCTTTGAGTCTCAGAACAGATTGGTTGAGGCCCAGCGCCTTGAACAGAGGACCAACCTGGACCTTGAGATGCTTCAGGAACTGGGTTACTGCCATGGAATCGAAAACTACGCAAGACACCTCTCAGGCCGCCCTACGGGAGAGCCTCCTCCTGTACTTATAGACTATTTCCCAAAGGATTTTATAACCTTTATTGACGAAAGCCACGTAAGCATTCCCCAGATAAGGGGCATGTATGCAGGGGATCGTTCCAGGAAAAAGACCCTTGTTGAGTTTGGTTTCAGACTCCCCTCAGCCCTGGACAACCGTCCATTACGGTTTGACGAGTTCGAGAAGGCCGTGGGCCAGGTCATTTGCATCTCCGCCACTCCGGGGCCATATGAGCTTGAAAAGGCAGGAGGGGCCGTGGTGGAGCAGATAATAAGGCCGACAGGTCTTATAGATCCGCGGATGGAGGTAAGGCCTGCCGGCACCCAGGTGGACGATCTTATGGAGGAGATACAAAAAACCGTTGCGAGAGATGAGCGGGTCCTTGTCACTACCCTGACAAAGAGGATGGCAGAGGACCTCACAGAATACTATTCTTCAGTAGGTATTCGCGTTGAATATCTCCATTCGGATATCAAAACCATAGAGAGGAGCCGGCTAATACACGGCCTGAGGCGTGGTGACTTTGATGTACTGGTCGGGATAAATCTTTTAAGAGAGGGGCTTGATATCCCGGAGGTGTCCCTGGTGGCAGTGCTGGATGCGGACAAGGAGGGCTTTCTTCGTTCGGAGCGGTCTCTTGTTCAGACAGCAGGGCGGGCCAGCAGGAATGCCTGTGGCATGGTGCTGCTCTATGCAGACAGGATTACCGGCTCCATGAAGCGGGCCATGGAGGAAACCGAGCGCAGGCGCCGGATACAGATAGAATATAATCAAATACATAATATCACTCCGGTCACCATAAAAAAGGCCGTTAAAGACGCCTTGTCTTCTATCTATGAGAAAGAGCAGCAGTTGGATATGCAGATAGCTGAAGCGACAGCTTCTTATGGAGACTTGTCGAGTGTCAAGGACATGGAAGAACGGATCAGAATGCTCGAACAAGAGATGAGGGCTGCTGCCAAAGAACAGAGGTTTGAGAAAGCCGCTGAACTCAGAGACAGGATCAAAGAACTCAAGACAGTAAGGCCGCCGGGACAATAATTGCATTGTATTCCTGCATTTATCCGGCACAACTTTTGTGCCAGGTTGTTTCTGTCTCTAAATCTCTCAATCCCCACTACACATTAAAGCGTATATCTACAAGGTCGCCATCCTGCACAAGGTAGTTTTTGCCTTCAAGCCTCACCTTCCCGGCCTTCTTGGCAGCGGAATGGTTGCCGCAGGCCATCAGATCGTCGTAGGATACCACCTCTGCCCTGATAAAGCCCTTTTCCATGTCGGAATGGATAGCCCCGGCAGCTTTCTGAGCAGGGGTGTCCTGCCGGATTGGCCAGGCACGGACCTCATCCTTTCCCACAGTAAAGAGAGAAATGAGGCCAAGGAGCTGATAAGATTCTTTGATTAAACGGAAAGTGGCGGGTTCTTCAAGGCCCATATCTTCCCTGAAGAGTTCTGCTTCCTCAGGTGAGAGCTGGGCCAATTCCATCTCGATCCTTCCTTTAAGTTCTACAAGGACAATAGCATTGGGGATCTGCAGCTCTGTAGTACCAAGCTCTACCTCATCTCCGGTGTTAAGGACCACAATACAGGGTTTTGCCGAGAGAAGGGCATAGCCCTTAAGAATCGGGGACTGAGCTATCTTTGGATATCCCCTTAAGGCATCTCCCCTTTCCAGGATCTCCCTGGCCTTTTTAAGGAGTTCCAGTTCCTCGGGATTTCCTTTCCCCGCTTTAGTAATCTCCTTTTCCAATCTCTCAATCTTTTTTTCCAAGATGATAAGATCTGTGAGAATAAGCTCGGACTCCAAGGCTTCCAAATCCTTCTGCGGTCTGGGAGGCTCGCCGGACCGATCGAAGTTTCGAACCACATGAACCAGGGCGTCCACAGGATGAAGAAGTTTAAGGAGTTCATCCATTGAAGACTCCATACCCTCTCTGGCAGAGACAGTCCCACCTATATCCACATACTGCACCTGGGCATAGGTGGTCTTTTTGGGGTTGTACATGGATGAGAGCCTATCCAAGCGGCTGTCCGGCACCCTGACTACCGCCAGGTTTGGATCCTTTTTGCCCTTTTGGTAGGCAGAGACCTCTGCAACGCTTCCTGTGAGGGCGTTAAATATAGTGGTCTTACCAGAACCTGATATTCCGACTATTCCTATCTTCACAAACTATATCTTTGCATAATTGCCATCCATAATTCAACATTCCTGCCGACAGGGAGTGGTGTCTCCCTTGATTTTATCCAAGGCATGTTTAAGCACTGGAAGTATCACCTCCATTCCCTGGGCCACGGCCAAAGGGCTGCCGGGCAGATTGATAATAAGTGTTTTGCCCCGCACTCCGACAACCCCTCTTGAGAGCATGGCCCTTGGTGTGGAATCAAGGCCCTTGATTCGGATGGCCTCCGCGATCCCGGGAACTTCCCGCTCTATTACGGACTTTGTAGCTTCAGGTGTGATATCCCTGGGAGACAATCCCGTGCCACCTGTTGTAACTATGATATCGACAGAAGTTCTATCTATCCATGTGATCAATATGTTTCTGACATCTGGTACTTCGTCAGGGACTGTCTTGTGTAAGAGCACATTGTAACCATGCTGTTCGAGCAGGTGACGGATTACAGGCCCGGATTCATCGCTCGCATCTCCCCTGGCAGCGCTGTCACTCACAGTGAGAACACCGGCAGTATACACTGGTTGTCCTTCTAGGCCTTTTTTTCTTTTGCCTGGGAAATGATTTTTTCGGTTAGATTCGGTGGCACTTCTTCGTAGTGAGATTGCTCCATGGTAAATGTTCCCCGGCCGGCGGTCATGGCATTAAGATCCAGCATATAGCGTTGTACCTCTGCCAGAGGAACAAGTGTTACAATGGCCTGTCCACCTTGGCCTGGTTCCATGCCCATAACCTTGCCCCGTCTGCTGTTTATGTCACCGATTATATCTCCAACAGAGTCATCAGGCACGGTTATGGTGAGTTTCACAATGGGTTCGAGCAAAGCGGGCCTGGCCTCCAGCATGCCTTTCTTGAAGCAATTGATGGATGCTATCTTAAAAGCTATTTCAGAGGAATCAACCTCGTGGGATTTACCGTCATAGAAGCGCACCTTTACATCAACAACCGGGTATCCTGCAAGTGGTCCGGATCCTATGGCCTCCCTTAGTCCCTTTTCCACTCCCGGAACAAAATTTCTTGGGACATTCATTCCCACAAGTGCCTCTTCAAACTCAAAACCATTACCCCTTGGGCGTGGTGAGATGTCAAAGTGGACCTCTGCAAACTGCCCTGCTCCGCCGGACTGCTTTTTATGTCGATAAATAACGGCTTTTTTCGACGTCTTTATGGTTTCATGATAGGGGATACGCGGAATAGCAAGGTCCACCTGCACGCCGAATTTTCTTGCCATCTTTTCCACGGTGGCATCTATGTGAATCTGCCCGTTTCCTGAGAGAAGGAGTTCCTTTGTCTGTTGATCGCGCTTCACATCAATTGTGGGATCTTCCTCCCGGAGCCGTGCGAGGGACTGGGTTATCTTCTCCTCATCTCCTCGACTCCTGGGCTTGAGGGCATAGGTCAGGACCGGCGAGGAAACAGCCACAAATGGATAGGTTATCGCATTCGCAGGATCACAAAGGGTGTCACCAGTGGCTGTTTCCTTTAGCTTTGCTATTGCTACTATCTCACCGGGTCCAGCCTCTTCCAAAGGCTTTTGTGTTTTACCTTCAAGGGCAAATATCTGACCATAACGCTCAGCTTTTTCTTTGTTGGAGTTATAGAGCGAGCTGTCAGGTTTTAGCGTGCCGGAATAGACCCGGATAATGGAAAGACGCCCTGTATAGGGATCTGTAAGGGTCTTAAAGACAAGGCCGGATATTGGGGCGTCAGGAGACGGATCGCGTGCTGTCTCATCACCACTTTTGGGATCAGTGCCGGAAACACTCCCAAGCTCATCAGGCGAAGGTAGAAACTGTACAATTAAGTCAAGTAAGGTGCTGCCGGCCATGTTTTTTGTGGCGGAACAGCAGCACACCGGGATAAAACCGCCGCTCATTATGCCTTGTTTCAGGCCGGAAACGATCTCATCAGGAGTAAGTTCTTCGCCTTCTAAAAATTTTTCCAGCAGCACATCATCAGATTCTGCGGCAAACTCGATCAAATTGCTCCTCGAATTTTCAGCTTCGTCCTGCAGATCAGCCGGGATATCAACAGGGTTGGCTTTGCCGCTTCCATCATTGCTGAACTCAAATGCCTTCATTTGTATGAGATCTACAATACCTCTGAAATCCTCCTGTTCCCCCAGCGGCAGAGAAACCGGAACCAGTCTCAGGTCCAGGGCTTCCTTTATTGCATCCATGGCCTTTTGGAAGTCTGCTCTCTCTTTATCCATTTTGTTAACACACATAATGACAGGAAGGCCTGAGTCTTTGATAATGGACCATACCTTCCGTGTCTGTGGTTTTACCGGATTTACAGCATCTACCACGAACAATACATTGTCAGCCGTCCTGATGGCTGCCTTGGCTTCAGCGATGAAGTTATCATCCCCGGGTGTGTCCATAAGGTAGACTTTGGTCTTTTTCCAGGTCAGATGATGAAACGCTGTGCTAATGGACATGTTGCGTTTGACCTCTTCCGGCTCAAAGTCCAATACCGAGGATCCATCATCGACCTTGCCCATGCGCGAAGTCGCCTTGGCAGTGAAAAGCATGGCCTCTGCCAGAGAAGTTTTGCCGCTCCCGCTTTGGGCGAC
>JAUWHV010000073.1 GCA_030605675.1 Deltaproteobacteria bacterium
TGCCATCTTCTACCACATGGGGTGCATTTTCTGCTTCATCCAGAGACATGATGTCAATATCAAGATCGGAAAGAAGTGCCTGAATTTCTTTCAGCTTGCCTTTGTTACGGGTGGCAAGTATCAATTTTTTTTTCATATAACTCGACCTGTGCGGTTAGCTTTTAGCCATTAGCAATTAGCTTTTGGATAAAACTGTTCAACATCCTCTTTACCGATATCCTCCCGCACCGGGCCAAACTCCAGAGATACGGCATTAGATGGACAGACAGACAAGCATCTGAGGCATCTGATACAGGCAGCCGAATTCAGGTCATCCAGACCATTATAAAAAGATACATCAGTAGGGCATACGGTCAGGCATGCCTCGCACTGGACACATCGGTCAGGATGAAAACGCAACTGCAGCCAGCTTACCCTGTTGAAAAGCCCGTAGATAGCTCCAAGAGGACAGATTGCCCGGCAGAATGGACGGGATGTTAAAGTACACCAGATCAAGAGGAGTATCAATAAGATAAACTTGTATGCGAACAGCCAACCTGCGGCACGACGGAGCCCCTGATCCAGGCAAAGCAGCGGAATACCGGCCTCAAGCGTCCCTGCCGGACAGACATACTTGCAGAACCAGACGGAGCCGTAACCTAATGGATCCACCACAAGCAAAGGGAGCAAGACTACAAAGACAATAAGGAAGAGGTAGGGCCCTCTTCCGAGGGGCCTCCAGAATGAAAGCTTGGGAACCGGAAGGAGGAACAGCCACTTCTGCAACAGGCCGAAGGGGCAAATCCAGCCACAGGGCATACGGCCGGCAACAGAACCTATCAGACCAAGACTTCCCAAAACGTATGCCCCAATATGCAACTGTCCCATTTGAAGACTCGGGCGCAGAGTTGCCAGAAGATTCTGAAGGGCACCAAGGGGACATGACGTGGTGGCGGCAGGACAGGAGTGACAATTGAGCCCAGGGAAACAGAGCTTTTTAAGAGGCCCCTGATATATGGGACTTCTCCACGGAAAAAGCCAGTAAGCGTTAGCCAGCAATGCAAAAATATACTGACTTCTTCTGCGCAGACGTTCCATTAGCCGATTCCAATACAGCTAAGGCATACGGTAATTGCCTTGTTCCAGACTACAGGCACCTCACCGGACCAGATTCCCAGTGCCAGGAGTGCAATAAAGGCAATTGTCGTAAAAAGAGGAAGATATCGCTTCATTAAAGCCTTTGTTTGACTGATATGGTTTTCTGACCCAGATGGACTTCTTTGTCACGGCGGTCATCTATCTTTATAACCGTGTATACCCGTTTCGCCTCATTAGAAAAAGGGCTTTCATGCAAGGCCTTTGCTACAGCAAGGAGCTGATCAATATCTCCTTCAATTATTGTCCCCATATCCGTAAGCTCATATGGAAGTCCCTGCTCTGCAAGCAGCCTCTGCATGTTTACCACGAATTCTCCCACACTTGTGGATCCGGTTCCAAGGGGAGAGACGTTTATTTCCATCAGTGCCATGATGATATCTCCTTTTATCAGGTTTTACTCCACCGCCACCTGGGATAGCGAACATCCTTCCAATACGAAGGCACAAAGAGTATAATTATAGTATAGAGTTCCAGCCGTCCTGCCAGCATACACATGATAAGAACGCCCTTAGAAAGATCAGGGATGTGAGCATAATTCTCGCAGGGGCCGACGCCTGCCAGCCCCGGGCCTATGTTGTTTAAAGTAGCAATAACCGCCACAGAGCCGGTAACCATGTCCAGCCCCTGTCCGGTTACAATCAGAGTCGCAACCACAAATACAACCGCATATAAAGAGAGATATCCCAGTATGGACTGGATCACCTCTGCAGGGACCTTATGATTATCAAGTTTGACAAATACCACCGCCCTTGGGTGGATCAGTTTTCGTATCTGCATTCTCGTGAACTTGCAGAACAAGAGTATTCGTACCTGCTTAATACCGCCGGTAGTAGAACCTGCCATTCCTCCCAAAAACATAAGGGTGACCAGTGTGATTTTGCACATAGGTGCCCACTGATTAAAATTCGCTGTGTGGAAGCCTGTGCCGGTGAGTATGGTCCATACTTGAAAAGTACTATATCTCAGACTATCTGACCATGAATCATAGGTTGCAAAGAGAATATTTGCAAGCATGACGAATATGGTCGCAACAATGCCTATGCCAAGGTAAAAACGGAGTTCTTCGCTTTGGCCGAATGCCTTCCAGTTACCGGTAAGCAGGCGGTAATGGAGGGAGAAATTTATTCCGGCAAGGATAATAAACACGATTACAATGAAGTCGATCCACGGATTGTGAAATGCTGCTATACTATCGGTCCTGGTAGAAAAGCCGCCGGTAGCCAGAGTGGAAAAGGCATGGCAAATGGCATCAAAAAAGCTCATGCCCGCCAACATAAGCAACACGGTCTCAACTGCCGTAAAGAGTACATACACACTCCACAAAATCCGGGCAGTATCCTGGATCCTGGGTGTAATGCGGTCCTTTGTAGGGCCGGGCATCTCTGCCCGGAAGAGCTGCATGCCTCCGATTCCGAGTATAGGCAGAATTGCCAGGGAGAGGACAATGAACCCCATACCCCCCAGCCACTGCGTAAAGGCCCTCCAGAAGAGCAGGCTGGGCCCCAGGACCTCAACCCTTTCCAATATTGTGGCACCGGTAGTGGTAAAACCGGACATGGATTCGAAATAGGCATTGAGATAGCTCGGGATGGCCCCGGAGAGATAATATGGCAGTGCCCCCAGGGCAGCAGCAGCAAGCCAGCTAAAGGCCACAATTGCAAATCCCTCCCTATGACCTATCTCCGGCTCTGAGACACAAGACCAGACAAGCCCTCCTCCAAGCACAAATCCAATTGCGCTGGAGATGACAAAGAACTGCCAGTTCCCGTCGTCGTAATATATGCTGAATGCGATGGGTATCAGAAGGGCAACTGAAAGGAAGAGAAAGAGCCAACCCAACAGGACCCCGATAGTACCTGTACCCAGTCTCATGAGGTGAGGAGCTGTTCCACCATGGGGATCGCCTTCTTCATGCTGAAGATTATCAGTCGATCTCCTGCCTTCAGTATTGTATCTCCTGAGGGAATGATCACCTTTCCTTTTCTGACCACTGCCCCAAGGTTAGTATCCGCAGGAAAGTCTATAGATCTTAAGGGCTTATCTAAATACACCCAACGCTCAGAGACCACAAGCTCCAGCACCTCTGCCTCGCTCCCGAGTAATGAAGCAACAGAGAGAATCGCGCCCCGCCTCACAAAACGCAGAATCATATTGGCTGCTACAAGCCTTGGGCTGAGTGCAACATCTATTCCCAGCTTTCCAAGGAGCGGGATGAAATCCGGACGGCTTATGCGGGTTATGCACTTCTTTGCACCGTGATACTTTGCAAGGAGGCTTGAAAGGATATTTGTGGTATCTCCATCTGTGACAGCCACCACGAGATCTGCCGTGTCTATTCCCTCTGACAGCAAATCATGGGCGTCCAGACCATCAAAGTTAAGCACTACGGCACTATCCAAATGCTCGGCAAGATGCTCGCATCTTATGGGATCGGTCTCCACAAGGGCCACGTCCACCTTCTGTTGTTCCAGGGCCTTGGCTACCCGAAAGCCGACCCGGCCCCCACCGATGATAAAGACCTTTTTAGGAGCCATGCTCCACAGGTTGAACAAATCTTCCACTGCCGCCATGTCCCTGCGCCTTACAACCAGGTAAATCCGGTCCTCAGCCTGGATGAGATCACTCCCCCTGGGAATGATGGTCTCTCCATCCCGGACAATGGCAACTATTACAAAATCATAGAGTCCTCTTAAATCCTTCAGATCAGCCAGTGTTACACCACAGACAGGATTGCCCTCTTTTACCTGGTACCCCACCAGCACGACCTCGCCGTGAGCAAAATCAACCACCTCAAAGGCCTCTGATACCTCACTGATCCTGAGTATCTCCTGGGCCATGACCTGATCAGGGTTAATCAGGAGATCTATGCCAAGCCGATACTCATTCAGTGGAGAAACACCGGAAAAATATTCCTCGTTCCTGGCTCTGGCCACACGGCGTAATACGCCATACTCCTTTGCCATGATACAGGCAATCAGGTTGACCTCGTCTATGTCGGTAACTGCGATAAAAAGATCGGCCTTTGTGATATTCGCCTGTTCCAGGGTCCGGGCAGAGGCCCCGTTTCCCTCAATGGCAAGTATATTAAGATCCCGCTCTACGCGCTTTAGACGATCGGCATTTCTGTCTATTAGAATGACTTCGTGGTCTTCTGCGGAGAGCTGCTGACAAATGTGGCGGCCTACTTCACCGGCTCCAATGACGACTACACGCATATTATACCTTCAAGCTCTTTATAGTGGTTTTCAATGGATGGTGAGTATATAGTATTGGAGGCGGCGCCCGGACTTGAACCGGGGAATAACGGTTTTGCAGACCGTCGCCTTAGCCACTTGGCTACGCCGCCCTTAAAGCAGGTGATGCTTAACATAAGGCAAATGCTTTGACAAGACCGTTGATGACAACAGGCCATTTGAGAGATTGAGAAATTGCCCAAGGGCAACCTTGAGGATTTCAGAATGTATTTCCCGATTGCTGATATCGAAGTTAGCCCCTGGATCCCGCCTCTTGTAGCTTTTGTTATTTCTTTTTTTACTTCAATGGGTGGTGTGTCAGGCGCCTTTCTAATCTTACCCTTCCAGGTGAGCTTCCTTGGTTTCACAAGTCCGGCAGTCAGTGCCACCAACCAGCTTTTCAATATTGTTGCCATTCCCAGTGGGGTCTATCGATATATAAAAGAAGGTCGAATGGTGTGGCCTCTCACGTGGGCAGTTATAATAGGAACCCTGCCCGGAGTTCTAACCGGCGCTATTTTGCGCATACAGTATCTCCCAAATCCAAAGAACTTCAAGATGTTTGTCGGTTTAGTCCTTTTATATATCGGATGTAGATTAATAAAAGATCTGCTTAAGAAAAAGCAATCCAATGGGCATCAAATATCAGCAGAAGAGCAATTCCAGAAAGTAGTTAAAGAATACCATGAATCAGATCAATCTGATATTGCTTCCGGTCAAAGGCAATTACCACGAATTATTGTAAAGAAGTTCAATATGTCTCGCATTATTTATGAATTCTATGGCCAAACGTTTGATGTAAACGCTATGGGAATAATGCTGTTAAGCTTTTCCGTTGGTATCATCGGCGGTATTTATGGGATAGGCGGCGGAGCCATTATTGCTCCCTTCTTTGTAAGTTTCTTCGGTCTCCCAGTTTATACCGTAGCTGGTGCGGCATTGATGGGGACCTTTGTAACCTCAGTTGTGGGCGTGCTATTTTATCAGGCAATAGCTCCCCTTTATCCTGACATGGCCGTTGCACCGGATTGGGCCTTGGGTTTCCTGTTCGGGATAGGGGGATTTGCCGGCATGTATTGCGGAGCAAGGTTACAGAAATTTGTCCCGGCCAGGCTAATCAAATTGATATTAGTGGTCTGCATTCTATTCCCGGCTATTAGGTATATTTTGGCATTTATCAGGTAACCTATAACCGTAACCGTTCATGGGTTCAAAGGTTCAGGGTTCAAAGGTTCAGAGGTTTAGAAAATATAGATACTGTGAAGGGCAGCTTGAGTTATGTTAGTATATTCGAAACGAATAATGATTGAGCTAACCAGCCCGCCGTGGAGTTGGCAACCAACTTTGAGCGGTGTAAATGCTTGAATCTACGTCAAAAAAACGCCCGTGCTCGCGGGTCGGGTTGAGTGATTCGTTATGTCTGTGGCATATTTCATCCATTATGCACTGAGCCGATAGTCAAGAAGGTGGGGAGATTTTTCAAGTAGCTCAAGTAGAACTTTTGTTGAACCAGTTGGCTTTCTTTTTCCTTGTTCCCATTGCCGTATTGAGGATGGACTGACATTCAGCAATCTGGCAAATACAGTTTGACTGAGCTTCGTTTGTTCCCTAATGGCTTTAATCTGATATGTTGTTAATTGAATCTCTGGAATTTTGATGCCAAGCGAATCAAGTTCTTTTTTCGTGAAAGAGCTCTTTATTCCAGAATTTAGCATATCCTGAACTGTTTCTCCAATGGCTTTTTTTATTGAATCCCTCATTCTTCCACCTCTAAATCAAACAAGATTTTTAGTTCTATGGATTGTTTGAGTTGATCAAACGTCAACGCTAAAAGATCATTGCCCAATTTCTTAAAATATCGTAACTCAGCCTTGTCGATGTTTGCCTTCTCATTTTTGCCAAACCCATACAGAAAAATCGCTCTATCTTTTTCTTTATAAACAATAATCGTTCTGAAACCTGAGCTTTTTCCACTGTGGGCTCTTTTGATCCGGACTTTATACAGATGATTTTCAAAATCAGGTTTTTTTAACCCATGAACAAAGAATGAATATAAGGTTGTGTCATGGGTAAATAGAACAC
>JAUWHV010000112.1 GCA_030605675.1 Deltaproteobacteria bacterium
TTTCTTTACGTTCCAATGGCCCTTCCGGTGATCCACAAGCGTTTCAAAGGTATTGAGCCTGCTCCTGCCGGTATAACCTACAACTTCATACGGTGGTGGGTGCCAAGGTATGAGCAGAAATACATAATGCCCTGATTTTGCAGAGATGAAAGCATAGAAGCTGAAAGCATAGAAGCTGAAAGCTCAAAGCTGAAAGGGGTTGATGCGACAGCTCTTTAATCTTTAATCCCTTGGGGTTTATTCCCCGCCGCTTGCGGCGATAAAAAAACTGTCCTTTGAGGGATACCCCGTCCGCTTGCGGCGGGGTAGTTTATTCTTTCAGCCTTCAGCTTTCAGCTTTAATCTTCAGGCAAAAAAGCTCTGCATTATCTTCTTGAATTCTTCTCCGCGCCACGCAGCGGAAGGTTTTGTCGGCCCGGATACGAGGACGTCCGGTTTTAAAAAAGGTAAAAAATCAGAAATCCGTGGAATTATTACTCTTACCACTGGGAAATTTAATACCGGATGGGTGTGGTTTAATATTATATAATCAGTATTGAATGCTTTACATATCCTTTTGATCTCATCGATTTCACTGAGGACATCGTTGATCTTGATATTTTTATAAGTCCTGGTTTCCCCTTGATCCAGAAAAGAGATATCTTTCAGAGAAATACTGCATTTCATTAACATATAATAATCATTAACCTTGGATCTATGGATAACCGGTCTGTCCAGCTCAGGACGGGGAGTTAAAAGAGTTTCCCTGCCCTGCATGCTTTCTGTAAAGCACCTTGTCAGGGCCTCCTCCAGATTGAAGGATACGCCCGGTATCAAGATCCTATGTTCCAGGCGATCAGTACGCAGGTTGTTGTTTATAAACAGGACGCCTATGCAGGGTATCAGGCCGTCAAGGGAAAGATCCTTGATCATTACAACAACATTCTTTTCCTGATAGAATTTAATCATATCCCCTATGGTCTCATTTTCCAAAGAATCCAGATCAATTGAGGGTATGATTTTTTCAGATCTGATTGTCTGTATTTGGGAAAAACGTTCAAATATTTCACATGTGGCCTGAATCATCGCCTCTTCAATCGTATTTCCTGCCGCCATCCCGTTAGATCCGTGAATATAAGAAACAAAATTGACCGGTATTTTTACTGTCTCGTTGCGGACTATTGAAAAGCCGTCAACCCAATGTCCGGCCATGCCGCAGTTTTTTAAATCTTCAATATCCTTATGTGTCAGGTGTTTTTCATTTGCCAGCAGATCTTCTATTCTAAGAGGATTTTCCAGATCATCCTGGTGGGAATAAACATATCCTTCCATCCATTCATAATTCAGAAACCTGTTAGTTTCCTTATTGTAAAGGCTGGGAACGTTAAACCTTACCTGTTCTTCAAAGACCGGATAGAACAGCCCGGCACTGAAGCGTTCAGCCAGTTCTGCGTATGCACTGGCCTTGGCAAGCTCCGGGGTGATGCCTTTCCCATTACAGACTATCCTTATTGAATCAATCCATACTCGCCCCCAATAAATGTTGTCCGATACTTGAAAGGGGTAGTATTCAACTTCAAGGTCCAGTTTCTGTAACCCGTCTTTTATTCTTTTGATCGTATTGGACGGGATATCACACTTTCCATACTTATTTCTGATACAATTCTGAAATTCCATTAGACCTGTTCTTTCTAGTAAAGAATGATAGTAACTATTTTTCACGCCAAGACATGGCAAAAATCGGGTTGCGTGTCAAGCATTATGTAACACATAAATTTTAGAAAGGCAGGTTAAAGGCCGAAAAGAATTGAAAGGTCTTAAGTCCGGGCTATGGGGAGTGTAATATGAATGATAAAGACAAAACAAAAGATCAACTTTTAAGCGAATTGACAGAACTTCGCAGGCGGATTGCTCAATTTGAATCAACCGAGATAGACCCCAGGCAGACAGAGGATGCACTGCGTGAGTTGGAGGATAAGTTCAGGGTCATCTTCTCCAACTCATTGGATGCTATCATGATTATAGATAGTAAAAGCGGTCAGATTCTCAGTGTCAATCAAGCCACCTATCGAATTTTGGGCTACGAAGACAAAGCTCTTATTGGTAATCATTTTTCGATTCTTTTCCCACCTGCATGCAAATTATCAAAGAAAGATCTACTGGGAAAAATTCAGACCCATGATGCAGTATTTACACAGAAGTTTCTCCATGCCAATGGCCAGGTTTTCCAAATGGATTTAACAGCGACCTTGATTCCCTGGAGAAATGACAAGGCAATTCTTGTCACTTTCCGCGATATTACCGAACGGCTGCAGGCAGAGGAGGAGCGACAAAATCTTATTAATCAACTTCAGGAAGCCCTTGCAAAAGTAAAGACCTTAAGCGGACTTTTGCCTATTTGCGCGTCATGCAAGAAGATACGAGATGACAAGGGGTACTGGAATCAAATCGAATCTTACATTAGAGATCGTTCAGAAGCTGAATTTACTCATAGCCTTTGCCCTGAATGCGCTAAAAAGCTTCGCCTTGAATTAAAACAATACCAGAATAACAATGACGACGGGAGCATTTCCTGATTTAATTGCCAATTGAAGATTGACAATTGAAAATTGTTGAAGGAAAGATATCAGGACACCGTAGCGAAGCGATTTCCATAAATTTTCAATTTTAAATTGTCAATTCCACAATACACGATAAGGCAAATAAAAATCATGAAGGCTTTCGGACCGGTTCCGTCCAGACGTTTGGGACGCAGCCTGGGCATTAACAATATTCCTGCAAAGGTCTGCACGTATTCCTGTGTTTATTGTCAGGTTGGACTTACAACACAGATGCAGGTTAAGCGCTGCGCATTTTATAGACCTGGGGAGATTTTGGAAGAGGTTGCGGAAAAGACAGAAAGAGCAAGAGAAATCGGAGAATCCATTGATTACCTTACCTTTGTAGCTGATGGCGAACCGACCCTGGATTTAAATCTCGGCCGTGAGATCGATTTGTTGAGGCCTTTGGGGATCAGGATCGCAGTGATCAGCAATGCTTCCCTCATCCGGCACAAGGATGTCAGAGAAGATCTCATGAAGGCTGACTGGGTTTCTTTAAAGATAGATTCTGCGCAGGAAGCGATCTGGCGGAAAATCAACCGTCCCCATCGGCATTTGGACCTGAAGTCCATTTTGGATGGGATGCTCGAATTTGCGGGTATTTTTAAAGGAAAACTGGTAACAGAGACAATGCTTGTTAAAGATATCAATGACAGTGATGACCATATTGCAGAGATTGCTAATTTTTTAGCCCGACTGAGTCCTGACATTGCTTACGTATCCATTCCCACAAGACCGCCTGCAGTAAAGTGGGTACAACCTCCGGGTGAGGAAGTGATAAATCGGGCCTATCAGATCTTGAATGAAAAAAATGACAGCGTAGAATACCTAATTGGTTATGAAGGCAACGCCTTTGCTTTTACGGGAGATGTTGAGGAAGATCTGCTGAGTATTACCGCTGTTCATCCCATGAGGGAAGAGGCCTTGAATGAGTTCCTGTCTCAGGCAGGGGCTGATTGGTCCATTATCCATAATATGATTGCTCAAGGTCAACTCATTAAGACGAATTATGAGGGAAGAAATTATTATATGAGGAGACTTTCTGCAAAACCGTTCAGAGGTTGAAAGGGTCAGAGGTTCAGGAAAAAGATGAACATCGAACATCGAACGTCCAACATCGAATTTTGAATGGGAAAAGATGAAGAAACAGACTTATGACAGGATTCACCGATAACCTAAAGCTGTTGATTCGTGAGTTCTTCCTGCCCACTCGCCAAGCTTGCGAGGCAGGCGGGAATGGAGAAGGCATGAGAATAGAACAATAGAGCAATGATCAATCATCAATCATCAATCATCAATCATCAATCCAAATCAGATGGGTTACGTTCCGGTCGCGAGGCCCTGCAAACCTTGTGGGAGCGAGGGCTCAGGGGACGGGAACTCCTTGTAGAGCACGCCAGGATTGTGGATGCTTTTTTATCAGAGGCCTTTTCTGCCTGTCCTGAAGCCAAGGAGAAAATGGCCCTGATAGCTCTGGGGGGATACGGAAGAGCAGAACTTTCCCCTTTTTCAGATATTGACGTGATGTTGCTTTATGACCCAGAGGTGGAAGACCGGGTGCCTGCTGTTGCTGAATCCGTCTTTTACCCACTGTGGGATGCCGGTTTAGAGGTGGGCCACGGTGTGAGGACTGTTGATGCCTGCCTGACTGACGCCCAAAAGGATTTTTACTTTCAGGTAGCACTATTAGATGCCAGGTTTATCCATGGAGACGATTCACTTTTTCCCCGGCTGAAGCACGAGTTCATCCAGAGATTTCTAAAGGGCCGAAAAAAAACCTTTGTGGAGGACATGATTGCCCACAGAAAGGAAAGGCATAAGCGCTTCGGAGCCAACACCTACCTCCTTGAGCCCAACATTAAAGAAAGCAGGGGCGGTTTAAGGGACATCCATTCGATCTTGTGGACTTCCAAGGTCCTTTTTGGACTGGAAGATATCAAATCCATTGAAGAGGCAGGGCTCATTACAAAGGAGGAAAGGATCGCACTGGAAGATTCCTGGGATTATCTGCTCCGGATAAGAAACAGGCTCCACTATATTAAATCCCGCAAAAACGACCGGCTGTTTTTCGAGTATCAGGAGGAAGTTTCCAGTTTCCTTGGCCATAAGGACAGTAACAACATGCTTGGTGTGGAACACTTCATGAGGGAGGTTTACGGACATCTACAGACCATAGCTGTCACATCAGACCTGTTTTTTGAATGTGCTGAAGAGGTCTCGAACCTTTCCGCATGCAGCAAAGAAAATAAAATTCTTGAGCCCGGCATAGAGGTCATTAATTGCTGCATAAACCTCACGGAGCCGTTACTACTTGAGGAACGTCCCTATCTCTTAATGCGGCTTTTTGCCCATGCAGCCAGGACCGGCCTGCCTATACATTACAGGACAAGACGGCTTGTAAGCGCTAACCTGGACCTTATAGACCAGGAGTTGAGATCCTCGAAACATATGGCTGAGGCATTTTTGCAAGCGCTTCAGGATGCCGAGAGGCCTTTGGAGGTCCTGGAGGCCATGCTGAATACAGGCATTCTTGCCGCCTATATCCCGGAGTTTTCTGAGATCAAATCCCTGGCCCAACACGATGTCTACCACATTCACACAGTGGATAGACACTTACTCCAAACTGTTGCCGAACTCCATGGCCTGAAGGAGGAGGAGTCCAGCATTTTTATGGCCCTGGAATCACCTCACATACTTTATCTCGCTGCCCTGTTACATGACATAGGAAAGGGCCGTGGTGGACACCACGCTGAACGGGGGGCCGAAATAGTCAAGGATATCGGGAAGAGGATGGGACTTTCCGTGCCGGAATGCGCCTGTCTCTCCTTCCTTGTGCAGGACCATCTCTATCTGGTGCATATTGCCACGAGACGGGATCTGGAAGATGAAACCCTCATATTGAAATGCGCCAGGGAAATACAGGACATTGAACGGTTAAACATGCTCTATCTACTGGCCATAGCGGATTCGAGGGCAACCGGTCCAAACGTCTGGAATGATTGGAAAGCAGCGCTGGTGCATGATCTATACTTGAAAATCACCCTATTCCTGGAAGGATCAGAGATCTATGATTACCAGAGGATCCAGGCCTTAGACTGGATGAAGCAACAGATAGCCTCCAGGCTCGGGGAAAAAGGAAAAGAGAGCCTTGCTATAATGCCTGATGACTACATACTGGGCTTCACTCCCGAGGCCATTGAAAGGCATATCCAACTCAAGGCCCAATTGTCAGATCAACTTTCCCTGGTATTGGCTGAGGACAGGAGAACTTACTGGTCCCTGCTCGTGATGGCCAAGGACCGAACCGGGCTCCTTGCCAGGGTATTTGGAATTATGGCCCTTCACAATCTTAACGTGCTTGCTGCTCAGATTTTTACCTTAGGGGATGGGACAGCTATAGATGTGCTGGATGTGAAATCCTCGGTCAACAAGGGCTACGATGAACAGGATTGGGAAGCCCTTAAAAGAAATCTGAACCTGGCCCTGGACGACAGGCTGGGACTAGCCCATCGACTGGCAGGAAAATACAGGCCGTTAAGATCAGGCGACTGGCAGAAATACCTCAAACGCCAGGCCCAAGTTGTCCTGGACAATGAGGCGTCAGACTTATACACAATCGTGGAGGTCTATGCAGAGGACAGGATCGGACTTCTTTATGACATTACCCGTACCCTGGCGGATTTCGGCATAAATATTTCCAGGGCCAAGATAGGCACCAAGGTCGACCAGGTAGTGGATGTCTTTTACGTGCAGGACAAAAATGGGCAGAAAATCAGCACCCCTGACCTGCAGGAGGAGATCCGAAATGCCTTGTTGTATGCGGTAAGTTGCGGGGGTGTTTTAGGATTTAAGTTCTAAAGATGAACGTCCAACATCGAACATCGAACGTCCAACATCGAATGAAAAACGAATATCCAATATCGAACATTCACCGGCTGTTCCTGTATGCTCGAGCAGCCTTTCTTCCTGGTCATAAGGGCCGGGGAAAAATAACTTAGCGTTTATAACCCTAAACCCTGAACCCTAAACCTTTGAACCCCTGAAAGGTTACAAAAATTTGTAACCGTTCACGGGGTTACAACGCCCGTTTTACCGCACCCACCGAACTGTAAGCGTTTACAGGGTGCTGCAGATGCGAGGCGGAGGGTACGCAGACGTACTCCCTGTACTTCAAGTGCCCGACAACAAAGCAGATGCGGTGCCCTGTGAACGCTTACAAAAATTTAAAGTAATTATATGTATATGTCCGATAAGTATAGATAGATACAAATGTCGCAAGAAACCATAGGCATTCCGGGAGGGAAGTCATGTTTAACAGATGGTCTATTTTACTGTTTTTGTTGGCAATTATGGTCTGCCTCGTTAGTTGCGGGCAAAAGGTTAAGGATTCTGTTGCACCCCTCAGCACCTCTGTTCAATATCCAAATAGCACGGCAAAACAAATCGTTGTATTGCCTTTGGCGGATTATTCGATGGGAGTTCAGCCGGACGATTCTCTTCGCCGGCAGGTCAAGATCTATGAGGCCCTGATGTACCGGTTGGCTGAGAAGGGATTTTATGTCCCGCTTAAAGAAGACGTTGTGCAATATCTGGTTGATCTTGGAGTCATCCGGATCGTTGGGCAACCTTCCATTCGTTCCGGCAGCTCTTGCGGATTAATTATGGAAGAATTGGGTAGCGGATGGTCGGAAGCCATGCAGGAAGAAATCCAGAAGCTGGTCATAATGAATGAGCAACTTGACAAGTCCAAACAACGCTTCGAGCTCACAAGGGTCGGTCTTGACCCCGGCACCATACAACAAATAGGGCGTCGTTTTGGGGCTGATTACATTTTGAGAGGACGTGTTGTGGAATATGAAGTAAGAGATGGCAATACTCTAAATCCACTTCAGGTTGGGATCCTGCCGTTTTTCTTTGACACGAGTTCCGCGTTATTATTTGGCTTCGCGGAATCTGAACGATACGATCTTTGGCAGGATTTAACTGTTGGCGCCGGTCTTGGAGCCCTGTTGGGTAGCCATGCGGAAACGCCTTTCACATCTCCTCACAAAAAGACCACAATAACAGGTGGTTCTCACCCGCGTTTTGCTACAAAGTCTGTCAGCCATGAAGGCGGATATAGTGATCATGCCGGATTAAATGCTGCTGTATGGGGTGCGGCCGGGGCATCAGCCGCATATCTGGCATCTAAGGGAGGCCACGTTCCTCAAGCAGTAGTTCAAATAAGTCTTGCCTTGCAAGACGCAAGTGATGGCCGGATTGTTTGGGCGAACCGGGTGGAAAAACAGGTTGAGCCTCTAAGTATGTGGGCAGATCCGGCAGTAAGGACCCAAATTGATAAAGCAGTTGAAGAAGCCGCGGGGGCATTAATCATTAATCTTGCAAACGCTTTGTCAAATAGCCCGCTGGAAGATTATGCCGCTATCTCTAATGTGCGGCCAATACCTATTCCTCAAGAAAATGAAGAGTCAGAGATCCAAGAGGTCAACGACCCTATTATTATAAACCAACAGGTATTTGAAGATCCGGGTACATGAGGTTCATAAAAAAGGCATAGGGTATGGCAGGATAAGGCCTGCCGTATAGAGGAGTTTGCTATGAAGACCGATAAATTTATAATTTCTATCTTTTGTTTTGTGACTATAATGGCGCTTTTCGCCGGAACTGGTGGCGCTGCAGATTGTAACGTTACTAAGATGGGAACGTTAGTAGTTTCACCTGGTGAACTCCAATTCTACGTTACACAGGAACAGCTTACCAATCCTTATCCAACTACAGTACAGGTTAATGGCTTTGCACTTTCTACTGACGATGGTTGTGCTACTACTACGTCTTGGCAAGAAAATATCGACTTTTGCTGGGTTGCGTCAAAGAGCGACCAATGGATTACCCTAAATGGAAATCCGGACAGTATAGCGAGAAACAATAATGGAACCGGATCATTCAAGGTCGGTGTTGATATAAATCACCTCCTGGCAAATCAGAATATTTATGGGGGCAATGTCACTATTTATGATGGAAACGTAACCGTGACTGCTACTATTTCTACAGACCCTGCTACCATTCCGACTACCTCGATAGGTATCCCTGTTCGAGTCTACGTCAATGCACTGCGTGAAGCTGCTGAGAAGTCAGTGGCCACGACCGATTGGCTGGATCTGGTCATGAATGTGCCTGTAACAGAAGATATTTCCGGGGCACTTTATGTGTTGGCAGAACATCCAAGTCTGGCTCCAGGCCAGGTTTTCGCCTATAGATGGGACAGTGAAAATGGAATGCGTTTTGATCTGTTCAGCCAGTGGGGCCATCCAGTTGAAGGGGCGGAGAGCATGTTCTACGCAGAGGATGTACAAAATACCCCTATTGCCATACCCTTCAGTAGCGATGAGGGTATAGGAAATCCGGTGATTCCATACGCTCCAACAGATGTGGCTGGGAGTGATCAGGCCCCTAATATAAAAGCGTTTATTCCTATTTCCTTTGGAGGAGGCCTGCGGCTGATCGGAATGGAAGGTGACTGGATTATAAGGGCCGTAGTAAAGGATAATAATGGTATCAATGATTGGCAATCATGGCGGGAGCTCCTTTACTATGTGTTACATATTCAGCCTGTTACCGGTACCTGGGTAGTAACAGAAAAGTTTGGTGGAGAATCATACACGTATATAGATGATACAGGAACAATTTATCCAATGATTCTCCATGAGGAACGGGGTAATCTCAGTGGAGTATGGAGCAGCCCTGTTGCTCAAACATTTTTGACTGTCACCTATGCCAATAGCACAGACCAGATTTGTGATACCTTCGCGATTCAAGGACATCGGTTGGTGGTAAGTAGTTGTGTGCAGTCAGGAGGCTATGAAATTTACTTTGTCGAGCCCAGTATTTGGGGGAACGTCGAGTATCTCTATAAAATAACCAAGCTGGAGCCGATTGCTGCAGGTTATCTGGAAGGTGCGTGGCAATATCGTTTTGCAGGACAAGCAGATTGGTCTATCCCGCAGGATTTCTCAGCGGTCAGGCTGGAAGTTGTTATTCCCCTTGATCCAAGCTGCAACTGCTATCTCGTAAACGGCACTGTAAATGGGTACGCAACCGGATTTATGGTCGATACCGGGGCCAGTATAGTTTTACTAAATATAAATGATGCTGGATTTATGGGATTTGTTGATGAGAATGGTGAATCAACTTTTGAAAGTGAATGCGAGGCAAGTACGGTAACAGGAGTTGGCGGCACAAGCACAGGATATCTGTGTAACGTAGATATTGAAATTGAAGGACGGCTATATCGCCAAAACGTGCAGGCTTTCTTCACAGATAGTTGGACCGGCCCGGCACTACTCGGCAACACCTTCCTGGACCAGTTCCACATATCCACAAGTTCGGCAGACGGGACAATGATTATCGCCCCTTAGTTAGATAGTCACCACTGTTCAAAAGGGCGAGGATGAGTAATCTTACCTCGCCCTTTTTTTATTGTAGCCGTTTATGGCTTGAAACTTGAAATTAGAAAGTAGAAATTGGGGAAAGATGAAACGGCTTGAAATTTGAAATTGGAAATTAGGAAAAGATGAAACGAGGTAACTTCTCAATAAGCCTGGGTAACAGTCACTGGATTCCCGCAAAATATGATTTGCCCGCACTTATTGAGAAGTAACAAGCTAACCGCTAACCGCTAATAGCTAATCGCTCAACTTAGCTCTCAATAACACTGAGCTTGGCATAATCAAGGTGTAGGGTCTTTTCGCCGGCAACGTCAAAAAGCACCTGTATCTTTTTTGGACCAATGTCCCTGATCACCCGTCCCGGTCCAAAGATCGGGTGCCTGACCCTTTTCCCCGGTGTAAAGATACCGGGACCGGTTTGATCAGACCCTGGGCTGCCTTGGAAATCTACCCCCTTTTTCCATAACTGTAAAAGATCGGAAGGTATTTCCTCCAGGAACCGTGATGGCCTGGCAGGGAGCAAGCCTGTACCTGAGACGCTTATAAAGGCAGGGTAACAAAAACACAGAAAGTCTTTGGCCCTGGTTGCGGCTACATAAAAGAGCCTGCGTTCTTCTTCTATTTCCTTGGTACGAAAGGAAGCCGCAGGCGATGGAAAGCGTCCCTCTGCCAGTGACAAGATCAAGACTGCCTTCCACTCAAGACCCTTGGCCGAGTGCATGGTGGAAAGGACCAGCCGTTCTTTTTCTTTTTCCATCTCTTCTTGGTCCGGAGGGTCCAGGGCCAGATCAGCAAGCATAGATACCGCGTCGTCGTACCGGGCTGACAATCCTCTCAGGTGCGCCAGTTCCCGCAGACGTTTGGGATAATCTTCATGATGGATTTTTTCCAGATGTGGCCGATACCAGGTCTCGAGCTGTAAAAGCAAATCCGGAAGGTCCGCCGGCATGTCATGGAGTCTTTTTAACAGACTGCCGAGTCCCCTTACTGTTTCTCCCCAAGCCGCCTTGGTTTTATAGGTTGAAAGACACTCCAGGGGATCTTCGCTTTTAATCAATTGAGAGAAAATTTTCTCCACGCTTTTGATGCCGAGACGTTCGATTAATAAAAGAATCCTGCCCCAGCTCAGCCGGTCCAGCGGGTTTATAAGAAGGCGAAGGAGAGAGAGAAGGTCCTTGATGTGGGCGGCCTCAATGAGACGCAATCCTCCACGTTTGGCAAAAGTTATCCCACGGCTGCCTAATTCGGTCTCAAGGTGAAAGGAATGAAAACCAGCCCTGAAAAGTACGGCGATATCAGATGGTTTAAACCCATCCTTTAATAATTCCTGGATACGGTCGGCAACAAATTTTGCCTGGTCTACCTCATCCTTTGCCGTGTACAGGTATGGTGGGTTTCCTCCCTTTCTCTGTGCCGTCAGTCGTTTTGTAAATTTTTCCTTGGCATTGGCAATTATGGCGTTGGTACAGTCCAGGTTGGGCTGGGTGCTGCGGTAGTTCCTCTCAAGCTTTATTATCTGAGTCCTGGAAAACATATCGGGGAAGTTCATAATATTCTTGAAGTTTGCCCCCCTGAAGGAATAGATGGATTGGGCATCATCTCCAACGACCATTACATTGTCATGACCGCAAGCCATAAGGTGCACGATCTCCGCCTGGGTGGCATTTGTATCCTGATATTCATCCACCATTATGTATTGGAACCAGGAATCCATGGATTCTCTGACCTGGGCATGTTCTTTCAGCACATCTCTCCACCTGAGGAGCAAGTCGTCGTAATCCATGAGTGCGTGGACTTTTTTATATTTGCGATAGACCGGGACAAGTTTTTCCAGTCCGGGCAGTTCCCCCAGGAGGTGCGGATAGTTCTGTTCAATCACCTTGGATACATATCCTCCGCAGTTCTCTGTCTTGCTTACAATTGAAGCCAGAGTGGATTTCCGGGGAAATTGCTTTCCAGGCCCTGTGAGCTCTAACTGACGGGCTAGGAGGTACAGGAGGTCCAGCATATCTGTCCGGTCCAGTATTGTGAAGTTGTTGGGATAGCCGATCAGGTGCCCATAGCGCCTTAACATTCTATGGGCGAATCCGTGGAAAGTGCCTCCTGTTACCTGCTGACATTGGGGCCCTACGATCCGGGAAGCCCTGGCCAGCATGGTGGCGGCAGCCTTTCTGGTAAAGGTCAGAAGCAGGATTTTGTCCGGCTTTACTCCTTCCTGGATAAGCCGGGCAACTCTGTAAACCAGGGTACGGGTCTTGCCGCTTCCGGCACCGGCTATCACCAAAACCGGGCCGTTCATGATCTCTACAGCCCTGAGCTGTTCCGGGTTGAGTTCACGCTTAAAGTCAACAAAAACCCCTTTTGGGTCTGGGAGGTCGGTTGACATTGTCATAAGATTCAGGAAATTCCGAGTTCAGCAACCAGAGGGAGGTCCATGATTTCTTTAATGGTGTACTGGAGGGGAAGGGCAAAGAAAAAGTTGTTACCAAGGTTGGTTGCTTCGTAGCCAACAATGCCGCCATGGACTTCCACGACCTTTTTCACAAAGTGTAATCCGTGACCAACACCCTGCTTGTTTTCAGAACCGGTCCCGCGAAAACCCTCGTCAAAGATGCGGGAAGCCTCCTCTGAAGGGAGGTGTGGCCCGGTTGTATAGACATTAAACTTGATTCCCGGCTTTCCAGGGCCGAAAAAGTCTTGTATTACCTCCTGTCCGTAGGACATAAACTTGACGGGTTCTCCGTGTTCGTTAATTACCTCCCGGCAGTATTTCTCCGCATTGGAAAACAGGTTCGCATAGACCTGGGAAATGAGCCCTACATCCACTGCCAAGGGGATGTCTTCGTCAGGCATCTCGCCAAGATGAATGTCTATACGTATGCCCCTATGTTCAAACCGTTGTTTGTAACGCTCAAGTTGTGGGTCTAAAACCTCTTTCTTGAAGCGACACATCTTGCGCCGCAGCACCAGATATCCTTTCTCAAAGTGATCCCGTCTGAGCAGGCTCTCAAGAAAAAGACTGGTGTTTTGATAGTGTTTATCAATTTCTTCATATCGCCCCAAAAGGTCTTTCGACAAGTCGGCCAAGCTACCCTGTATCTGCTCCAGATGGCATGTCTCAACGCACTCTTTTCTGAACCCAACTTCTATCCTTTTTCCAAAGTCCTTTTCAATATCTTCAAGCTCCTGGATCTTTTTTCTGAGGTTGTTCAGAAAGAGCCTGTACATCATGTTGGGCACCAGGACATTGTGCTCGATGTCTGCTACAAGCGTATTGATGAACTTGATATGCTTTTCACTCTGCACTGAAATCAATTTGTAGTGCAGATTGTATCCTATTCTGTTTGCATACTTTTCAAAAAACAGCCTGTCATTCTCTTCAAACTTAGATAGGGGAAATACTGCAAACAAGCCTATAATTTCCTCTGCCTGTGCTAAAGGTTTCCTGGCTAACAGCCTCCAGTTACCCCTGATAGGTGATACAAACGCATCTCCTGTCTCATAGGCAGACTCGCTGATCCTGATATCCTCAGGAGGATTCATGCCGCAGACCTTCAGTCCTTTGATGGAATCGCAGGCAATTTGGAGCTTTCTGGTATCCGGATCAACCAGATAAAGGCAGGAATCAAACCCCATGAATTCTTTGGGGACAAAGACACACACCCTGTAAAAATTCTCCAGGGTCTCGAACTCCTGGGCCAGATCGAAAAAGGCCCTAAGTGTTCTTCCCTGGATGTAGGTGAAACCGTATTTTTCATAATCCTCCCGCTTCTTGCGTATTCTGCCTAAGAGTGTGGCAAGTTCAGGAGGATCTGTTGGGCAATAAATGGTCATAATCCAGTGTACTGATTACTTAAGAAATGTTGAATGGTCAATGTTGAATGTTGAATTGTGGAAGAAGATTAAAAAAATATTTACCTTAATTCAGAATTCAGAATTCAAAATTTTATTTAAATTGGTCTTCTATGGCAGACACGAGCGAAGGTATTGTAAACTTTTCAGGTTGAACTGTGACTTTAAGGCCGAAGTCTTCTGCCGTCCTGGCTGTGATCGGACCGATACAGGCCACCTTTGCCTGCTCAAGTATCCGGTTGCGCAGATCATCAGGGAGCAACTGGAAAAAGTTCTTAACAGTTGATGAACTGGTGAAGGTCAACACATCAATGGTTTCCTGTTCCAGGACCTCCAGGACTTCCGGCTTTAGGTCAGGTGCCAGGGTCACGTAGGTGGGAACCAGAGTAACATCTGCCCCAAGCTCTGAAAGCCGGCCGGGGAGAACCTCTCTAGCCTTTTCCGCTCTGGGGATAAGGATGCGTTTTCCTGATATTTCTATCTGGCTGAAAGCCTCTATCAGGCCTTCTGCCCTGAAGTTATCGGGCATGATGTCAGAATTCAAGTGCAGGGCGGAAATTGACTTGGCAGTACCGGCACCCACAACAGCAATACGTATGTTTCCAAGGGCCCTGAGATCAAAATCCAGCCCGAAAAGACGTTCAAAGAAAAAACGTACTGCGTTGGCGCTGCTGAAAATTACCCAGTCAAAGGTAGAGAGTGAGTTTATGGCCTGGTCCAGAGGTTTCAAATCCTTTGGCCAATGGACTTCTATTGTGGGGCACTCTAAGCAATACGCGCCTCTCCGTTCCAGCAATCTCACAAGATCACTGGCCTGTTCCCTGGTCCTGGTAACGAGGATTCGTTTACCCAATAGAGGTAGGTTTTCGAACCAGTTTGCCTGGTCCCGCAAGGCCACCACGTCTCCCACCACGATAATTGACGGAGGCCCAAGGCCTGCTTCTTTTACTTTTTCTGCTATATTTATTAAATTTCCTGTAATTGATGTTTGAAGAGGGGTGGTTCCCCAGCGAATCACTGCTACCGGAGTATCAGGACTGCGCCCGTATTTTATGAGCCGCTCTGCGATATTGGGCAGGTTTTTCATCCCCATAAGAAAAACAAGGGTCCCCACGCCTTTGGCAAGACCCTCCCAGTCTATATCCGCTTCTTTACTGTCTAATTTGCGGTGGCCTGTGATAAAGGCTACGGAAGCGGTATGTGCCCTGTGGGTCAGGGGTATTCCGGCGTAGGCAGGGACTGCAATACCTGAGGTCACACCGGGCACTACCTCAAAATATATACCCGCCTCGGCAAGTATCTGGGCCTCTTCGCCCCCCCGGCCAAACATAAAGGGATCCCCTCCCTTCAGGCGGGCTACACACTTTCCTTCCAGGGCCTTTTCCACTATTATCCTGTTGATATCTTCTTGAGTCACTGTGTGTGAGCCCATGCGCTTACCAACATAGATACGTTCTGCACGAGGAGATGCAAAGGGCAGAAGCCTCTGGCTTGCCAGACGATCATACACAACCACCTCGGCCTCAGCTAAAAGCTCCTTGCCACGAATGGTCAAAAGGCCTGGGTCCCCAGGGCCGGCTCCTATTAAATAAACCTTTCCAGATGAAGAATCCGGCTTAATTCGCTCCATAAACTTCCCTTAATATCTCTGTACCCCCGGCAGCCAGGATCTCTTCTCCAAGTTTGGTTCCAAGAGCTTCGGGCTGGTCGGCAGTTCCTTGCTTTTTCATCCTTATAATGTCTGTCCCGGCCTCGTTACCCACCATGCCTTCAAGCTCAAGTGTCTCTCCCTTGAGTTGGGCAAAGGCACCAATGGGCACCTGGCATCCACCTTCAAGTCTGAAAAGAAAGGCCCTTTCAGCCCTTACGCAGATGGATGTTTCTTCATGATGAATCGAGGCGAGAATTCGCTTGACCTCTGTATCCGTGCTCCTGAACTCTATGCCAAGGGCCCCTTGGCCTACAGCAGGAAGCATCACTTCAGGTTCCAGAAGCTGGGTAATCCTTTGTCCCAGACCCAGTCTTCTGAGCCCGGCAGCCGCCAGGATAATGGCATCATACTGCCCCTCGTCAAGCTTACGAAGCCTTGTGTCGATATTTCCCCTCAGAGAAGCCGTTTCGAGATCAGGCCTCGCATTCTTAAGCTGGGCTATCCTTCGAAGACTGCTCGTGCCTACCCTGGCACCCTCCGGCAATTCTTCCAGTCTGAGCCCGGCCCGGGAAATCAGGGCATCCCGCGGGTCTTCACGATCAGGGAAAACGGTGACTTCAAGCCCTTCCGGGAGTTCGGCAGGGACATCCTTCAAGCTGTGTACGGCGAAATCCGCATCTTTCCTGAGAAGGGCGTCTTCGATCTCTTTTACGAAAAGGCCTTTGCCGCCAACTTGGGCCAGTGGTACATCCAGGATCTTATCCCCTTTGGTGGTGAACTTAACAAGATCTACATTGACGTCAGGCCAGTGTGTCTCAATTTCTTTTTTGACCCAGTTGCTTTGTGAAAGGGCCAACAAACTCTTTCTGGTCCCAAGGCGCAACTTTTTCCCCCCAATTCCCATATCAACTCCCGCAGGAGCTGCAGTCAGAACTTGTGCAACCGTTACAGAGGTTGCTTGATTTTTTCCCGGTTCCTACAAACTTGTGGCCGCTCTTAAAAGCAAAGGCTGAAATCTTCTTTTGTGCCTCTAAAGAGCCACATTTAGGGCACTTGATACCGGTTCTGGATCCAAGGACCAGTTCCTCAAAATCCTCTCCGCAGGCAGTGCACACATATTCAAAAATAGGCATTATAAATTTCCTCCATAATCAGCTATTATGCTCAAAGCTTTTTTCTTCCAGGCTATCCAGGATACTTGCGGCCAGCAAGGGAAGCATAATCTCGTGATGGCCTATGATGTTGAACCCTTGGCCGCCTTCTAAGTTAGGTCTGTGGACCACATTGGTCAAGGGCCTGTAGTGACGGATAAAATCGAAATTGGCAGTGGTAAACTCTTTTACAGGACAACCCAGGTTGCGGACAAGTGTCAATGCCTTAAGAAAAACTTCCGGCAAGAGCACGGCAGAACCTGCATGGAGTAATACCCCTTGATCAAGCTTGCCTACAAGGCTGCAAAAAAGTCTGAAGTCATGGTGGGATGCCTTGCCTGTGGCGGCACCATCGACACCCGGGTGGATATGAATGATGTCAGTACCTATTGCGACGTGAACTGTCACAGGCACCCCCAATCCGGCTGCACTGGCTAAAAGGCTCTGGCCGTTGTAAGGAAATCCTGCTTCAAGCAGGGCATGTCCCACGGTTTCACCAAGGCCCTTACCATTTTGGGCGGCTTTGCATATGGCCTGATTGAGAAACTCACCTGTTTCCCTGGCTGCCCCGAATTGCCCTTCACCAAGAACTGACGCCACGTCCTCAGAAGTCTTGCCGGCCATGGCTATCTCTGAGTCATGAATAATTCCCGCCCCATTCAATGCAATGCCTGAAAGAATTCCGCGCTCCATGAGTTCTATCAGTATGGGATTTAATCCCACCTTTATTACATGAGCGCCCATGGCGAACAAGACCATACGTTCATTACGTACCGCGGTGCAAACCGCCTGGACCACGGCCTTAAAATCCTTTGCCGCCAACTGGTTGGGGAGTAGCTCCAAGAAATCCTTTAACTTGAGGCCGGAAGAGACCGGTCGTGCAAAGTCAGAGACTGTAACCTTACTGGGACGATCATAGAGTGAATAGGTCTTGAGGCCGGATAGATCTATGGGTTCAGGATAGCTCATATCTAATTATACCGAACTAAAAATTTGTCGCTCCACAAGATCGCATAACAGATGTCCAAAAAAAATATGGACCTCCTGAATCCGAGGGGTATCAGATGATGCCGCACATATGACCAAATCAGAACATTGATCCATCTTTCCGCCATTTCCTCCGGTAATACCCACGGTCTTTGCCCCTATTTCCCCGGCAACGGAGAGGGCTTTTAGCACATTGGGTGAATTTCCGCTGGTGCTGATCCCCAGGACTACATCATCCGGTCCGGCAAGGGCCTGGACCTGTTTGGAGAATACCTGGCTAAAGTCGTAGTCGTTTGATATCGCAGTGAGGATAGATGTATCTGTAGTAAGGGCGATGGCAGGAAGTGGTTTCCTCTCCAGGCGGAAACGGTTTACAAACTCTGCTGCTATATGTTGAGCATCAGCAGCACTTCCACCGTTTCCGAAGAGGATGATTTTGCCATTGTTCTCAAAGGCCCTGCAGGTCCATTGCGAAAGCTCAATGAGCTTTTGGCCGCAGGACTCAAGGCTTTCCCTGTAGGCAGTTGTGGCGTCCTTAAGGGCATTTTCAAAAAAGACATTGTAATTTATGGAATTCATTCCAATAAATAAATACCGGAATCCATGATTGTCAACTTTTTACACTTGTTGTAGTGTTGTATGATCTGGATAAGAGGAGAACTTCCTGTGGGTAACATCCCTGAGAAAATTATACTTGAAGACGACGGAACCATTTCGGTGCCGGATTTGCCGGTCATTCCCTGCATTGAAGGTGATGGTATAGGCCCTGACATCTGGAAGGCAACCAGGCCGGT
>JAUWHV010000120.1 GCA_030605675.1 Deltaproteobacteria bacterium
AATGCACCAGATGCAAAAGGCCGGGGCATTTATGAAAGGTTTTGGTTTAAAAACGTTTTTCGCTTTTGTTAGATTTTTTGGAAGCCTTTTGCACTGGTGATCGGCGGCGTTGTGATGTTAGTAATGCCAGCGTGGTTCGGAGTTCGCTATGAAGAAAATAGATCTACACATTCACACGATCGCAACCATCAGTGATAGCGCCTTTAACTTCTGCATGGACACTCTGAAAAAATACGTAACAGAGGCTAATCTGGATGCTATTGCGATAACCAATCACGATATGTTTGAAGCGGAGCAATTCAGGGCGATAAATGAATCCCTACCAATTGACGTATTCCCTGGGATTGAGATCAACCTGGATAATGGCCACATATTACTGATAAGCGACGGATCAAACGTCGAAGACTTCGAATCCAGGTCCAATGAGGTCTCACGGAGAATATCTCAGAACGGCGACAGCATTACCGTAGGTGACCTGGAAGATATTTACGGTAACCTACACAACTACTTGATTATCCCCCATTATGACAAAAAGCCGTCCATTCGCGGCCAAACACTATAGGAGCTCTTGTCCTATGTGACAGCGGGTGAGGTCGATAGCGCTAAAAAATTTATCCGCGCCATAAAAGATGAAACAAAGCTGACCCCTGTTCTATTTAGTGATGTCAGGGTGAGCGATGGGCTATGTAGACTACCTACAAGACAGTCTTTCTTGGACTGCGGCGAGTTGACTTTCAGTGCCATCAGGGCATGTCTCGACGATAAGGGCAAGGTTTCTTTGTCAGAGGATGAAGGAAACTCCCTATTTCAGATTTTTGATGACGGGCAAAGGATGTCCACCGGGTTGAATGTCCTCCTTGGTGATCGATCAACCGGTAAAACGTATACTTTGGATAAGATAAATGACGTATGTGAAGGGGTAAAATATATCAGGCAGTTTTCATTGGTTCAACGAGACGAGGCAGCATATGAGCGTGAGTTTAAAAACGAAGTTCAAAGGAAACGTAGTAGGTTCGTAGATGTTTATCTATCCGCGTTCAAGGCAGTCTTAGATGATGTTATGAATGTTGACCTAGAAAGCAACAAACGGGATGTTGAAAATTATATTTCCTCGCTCCTTAAGTCAGCAGAAGAAGCAGATAGGCGTGACGCATATTCCAAGGTTGCCCTCTTTGATGAGACGGCATTTCCCGTTAGAGATGACAAAGTTCTAAAAGATCTCATAGCATCAGTTCGTCAGGTTATAGAGAACATTGAATACAGGGAGATGATCGAGAGGCACGTTGATATACAGTCTCTGAAAAAGCTTGCGTGTGAATTAATTGAATTGCTCTGGAGTAAGGCGCTGGAAAACAGGAAAAGGCTTTTTCTCAATGGGTTAATCAAAGACATTAAAGAGAGTCTAAAAATGCGCACATCCGCCGTTCAGGTTGATGATGTTGATTTGTACCGGGTAAGCATGGAAACCAGAAAGGCGGGGCGATTCTCGGATATCGTGAACAGCTTGCGAAAAGAGTCTGTAATATTCGAGGAGAGCGTTCAGGGATTCCGTGTTGTAGCCAGCAAAGGCGCATTCACCAAGGCTGGAGAGATTAAATCAGCAAGTGGAGCAAAAACATCATTTAAGGACGCTCTGAAAGAATACGGAGACCCATACCGGTATCTACAAGCCTTGATGTCCGATGACAACTTAGTCCGATCAGAACTATACAGGCTGTTTGTCAAAATTGAATACAAGATCCTAAATCGTTATGGTTTTGAAGTTTCAGGAGGAGAACGGTCGGAATTCCGGCTGCTACAGGAAATCAAAGATGCCCAAAACTATGATGTTTTACTCATTGATGAGCCAGAGTCCTCATTCGACAATATGTTTCTAAAAAGTGACGTAAATCAGATCATAAGGGAGATATCAGAATCCATGCCTGTGGTTGTGGTTACGCACAATAGCACGGTGGGAGCCTCTGTCGGGGCGGATTACCTGCTCTATGCCAGTAAGGAGGTAGAGAGTGGGAAGGTGACTTATAGGATCTACTCTGGGTATCCAACGGATAAGGCTCTAAAGTCCATAGATGGGCAATCTATCAAAAGTCATGAAATCATGCTGAATTCACTTGAGGCTGGCAGAAAAACCTATGAAAGCAGGAGGCGTGGATATGAAGCTATTGAAGATCGATAATAACCTTGGTCATTTCCTTGATAGGTCTGGTAAATTTCAGCCGATTGACAGGATCACTAAGGAGGATCTTTTAAGCCTTGTAGATTTGACACTTAACGAGGAAGTAGAGTTTGATCAATATGATAAGGAGAAAATCAGAAACCAAGCTCATCAGATCGTCTACAGGAGTATACACGAGAAACTTCGAGGCCTCAGAGACAGGAAACAAGAGTTCATAGATGAATCCGAGAGGTTATATCTCGCGGAGTATGAGAGATATAAAGACGAAATATCACAACAAGGCGCTTAACCGGACGCCTTGAGGTGCCGGTTAGCTTGAGCGATACACGGAAAGCTTAATTTTTGAAAATTAGATATTAAAATTAATTTGAATCTATAATTTTACTAAGGAGATCGCACATGAAACAGAAATTTTACACATCCGGTTTGATTTTTTTATTTATGCTCAGCACCTGTATTCTCACTGGTTGCTCAGATGACAAGAAGAGTAATCCCACGGAGGGCAATGGCAAGAAGAGCCATTCTGCTGCCGTAGATATGTCCAGTTGGCCCGATGATTTGCCAAAATTTAAGGATGGCAAATTATTTCAAGTTCTCAATAATAAGGATACCGGTGTGCTTGCTTCAGCAGTATTCGGCCAAATAAAAAATCCGGAAACCGCGTATAAAAACTATAAAACAGCTTTAATTAATAAGGGCTGGGTTCTTGATTATGATAGCACAAACGAATACAGCTGGGCTGGAGGTTATATAAAGGAACCCAAGAGTGTGGATGTTAATGTCCAAAAAGATGGTTCAGCGGTTCAAATAATGTATTCTGCTGATTGAGTTTGACAAGAGCCGGCTTTGCGAGATGAATTACTCTATGGTCGGCCTTGTAAGATACGACGAGTAATTCAAGTTGGCCAGGGACTAGAAACACTGATGTGTTTTAAGCCATTTTAGTAGTAAATACAACGAATCAACTTTGTTTCCCTGTAATTTTTTACAGATAGTGGCTTCGGAACGTCAGGCTTTTTTCCGACACTGTTGGACTTGTGGTAATTTGAAAGTCGCTGTTAACTCTATGTTTTGGGGTCTGTACTCGTCGGGACAGTTTGTAGGTTTTTCTTTTATTTTCATGCCCGGGGTCTTATGGTTTTGAGTTAGTATCAGCGTATAACAAGGCAAATGCAGACGACGCAAAAAGCAGCGCGGCTGATTCGCAGCGTTCAGCTCCTATAATATCGATTAGAGTATCCAAAATCCATGAAATTCTGACAAGGCATCGAGTAGTTACAGCTCCTCATGTACAGGATGCTTGTAGTGTCCAAGCTCCCATCGCTTGTCCAGATAGTAAAGTATCGGCACGGTCATCCTGGAAAGTAAGAGAGACGCCACCTCACCGGCCATAAGTGATATGGCAAGGCCCTGGAAGATGGGATCAAAAAGAATGACCGAAGCGGCAACAACAACAGCAGCAGCAGTGAGCATCATGGGACGGAATCTTACGGCCCCGGCATCAATGACTGCCTTATCCAGCGGCATTCCCTGTTTGAGACGAAGCTCGATGAAGTCCACCAGAATAATGGAGTTTCGCACCACAATACCGGCGCCTGCAATAAAGCCGATCATGGAAGTTGCTGTAAAGAATGCGCCCATTAGGCAATGGGCCGGCAGGATACCTACGAGCGAAAAGGGGATTGCGGCCATGATGACCAGCGGTGTACTGAGCGATTTAAACCAGCCGACAATAAGTATAAAAATGAGCACCAGGACTACCCCAAAGGCAATACCCAGGTCGCGGAACACTTCATAGGTAATATGCCATTCGCCGTCCCATTTCATGGCAAATTGTTTTGAGCTTTCAGGAATGCGGCTTGTATACTGGGCGATCTGATATCCCTCGGGCAGAGAGATGGCATCGATCTTCTTTCGCATCTCGAGAATGGCATATACAGGACTCTCCTTGGCCCCGGCCACATCCCCGGTAACATAGACGACCGGCATCAGGTTTTTATGATAGATGCTGCGATCCAGATCGGTTTCCTGGACAAAGATCAGATCTGAGAGCGGCACAAGCCGGCCATCTGTGGAGGAAATCCTGATGGCTGCCAGGCGCTCGATTCCTGCCCGCTCAGCCAAAGGCATGCGGAGTACAATGGGCACGTCCTCTTTCTCCATGGGTTGATGGAGCAGGCCGACCGGCCTGCCTTTCAGGGCAAGCTCAAGGGTCTGGTTGATCTGGGAGGCACTGATCCCGTGCAGTGCCGCCTTTTCCTTATCAACAACAAGATTGATTCTGGTCTGCTTATCTTCCATGTACCAGTCAGTGTCCACTACTCCAGGGGTCTCTTCAAAGATATTCATTACTTCTCTGGCGATCTCGCGCTGGCGCTCATAGTCCGGGCCGTATATCTCCGCAACAAGCGTGGATAGCACCGGAGGTCCCGGGGGCACTTCAGCCACTTTTATGCGGGCATTAAACCTGTCGGCAATCTTTTTGAGCCCCGGCCGTACACGCTTCGCGATATCATGGCTCTGGGCCTTCCTGTGATGCTTGTTCACCAGATTGACCTGGATGTCGGCAACGTTTGGGCCTTGCCTCAGATAGTAGTGGCGTACCAGGCCGTTAAAGTTAAAAGGGGAAGCCGTGCCGATATAGATTTCATAATCCACGACCTCATTTACGGTTTTCAAGAAATTGCCCATCTCCAGGGCTGCTGTTGATGTCTCCTCCAGGGTGGCGGATTCCGGCATATCAACTATCACCTGAAACTCACTCTTGTTGTCAAATGGAAGCATCTTAACCTGGACCCAACCCACAGCGATCAGGGCGCAGGCAGCGACAAGCAACACAACCACACCAATTAGAAAGGGCCAACGCCAATGAGGTGCTTGGATAAGAGGTGTCATGATCCGGCGATAGAGTCTGATAGACCAATCTTCCTTCTCACCATGCCCATCACTGCTGATGTCCTTTTTGTGTTTCAAAAGACGAACGGATGCCCACGGCGTGACAATAAAGGCCACTAACAGGGAGAACACCATGGCGGCTGAGGCACCCATGGGAATGGGCCGCATGTAGGGGCCCATGAGGCCGCCCACAAAGGCCATGGGCATGATTGCCGCGATCACGGCAAGGGTTGCAAGAATGGTGGGATTACCCACCTCGTTCACTGCCTCAACAGCCACCTTCAAAATAGGGCGATCTTTGTTTACCGGAAGGCGGAAGTGGCGAACCACGTTTTCCACTACCACAATGGCATCGTCTACAAGGATGCCGATGGAGAAGATAAGGGCAAACAGGGTGATGCGGTTCAGGGTGTAGCCATAGAGATAGAAGGCAGTGAGTGTGAGAGCCAGAGTCACCGGGATGGCCAGGGCCACAACACCGGATTCGCGAAAGCCGAGGGCAAACCATATCAGGAGTGTAACTGAGAGGACGGCAATAAACATATGAAGCAGCAGTTCATCGGATTTTTCCTTTGCCGTCTCGCCGTAATTGCGGGTAACCGTCATGTGAATGTTTTCAGGAATTACCAGGCCCTTGCTCTCTTCCACCCGGCGCAAGATATTTTTGGCCACTGTGACGGCATTGGCTCCCTTTCGCTTGGCAACAGTGAGGGTCACTGCCGGATAGACACCTTGAGGTGAAGGGTCTGCAACAATTCCCTTATCTTGGGCCGCCGGGCCTGTCCCGAGGAAGACATACTGGTCCGGCTCTTCAGGACCATCCTCGACAGTAGCCACATCTCTCAAGTAGACGGGCCGGCCCCTGTGGATCGCCACCACTACCCGGCCCACATCATCTGCATCACGCAGGAAGCCTCCGGTATGCACCAGGATTTCCCCATCCACAGAGGGGAAGCTTCCGATTTCCGATTCCTGGTTGGCAGCACACAACATGTCGGCAATTGCACCAGGGGCCAGGTGGAATGCCGCCAGTCGAACCGGATCCAGACGCACTTCAACCTGGCGCCGGTAACCGCCGATTATCCGGGTGATGGACGCTTCATCCTCGCGCTTTATAATATCTTCCACCTCGGCTACAACCCTGCGTAAGGTGTAATGGTCTACATCTTCTGCCCAAAATGTCATTGCAAGGATAGGAACGTCGTCGATATAGCGCGGTTTGACCAGGGGTGGGGTGGCACAACAGGGGATGCGATCGTAATTGGCCAGCAGTTTTGACTGGAGCCTGACAATGGCGTTTTCCTCGTTTTCTCCCACAAAGAATCGGACCACTGCCATGGACATCCCCGGACTTGAGGTGGAATAAACATACTCCACCCCTGGAATTTCCCACAGCAGTTTTTCCATGGGTTTGGTGATCCGTTCTTCAACCTCTTTTGCACTTGCCCCCGGCAACCCGGCGAATATATCGATCATCGGAACAATGATCTGGGGCTCCTCTTCCCTTGGGAGAGAATAAACAGCAGCGATGCCCAAGATAATAGAGGCTACGATGATGAGTGGGGTAAGCTTGGAATCAATGAAAATCCCGGCTATTTTGCCTGCCGGACCCAGCCCTTGTTTCACGATGTTACGTCCACCCGGGCTCCGTCCTTAAGCCTTGGAGAAGGCCGTATAACATAACGATCTCCCTCCTTGAGACCGGACAGTACTTCGACGTTATTCCCGAAAGTCCTGCCCAGGCGAATGAGGCGAAAATGGGCTATGTTCTCAAAATCTACCAGGTACAGTCCGGTGAGTTGTCCATGGGAAACCACTGCCTCTCCGGGTATCAGGATTTTGCTGCTATGGCCTATGGGGATACGGACCCGTGCAAACATGCCGCACTTAATATGGCTGTCAACCGGTAATGATATCTTGATGAGAAAGGACCGGCTTCGTTGGTCCGCAGCGGGCACAATGGTACTGACGGCCCCTTGGAAAAATTCCATTTTCAGAGCAGGGATGTCCACATGGACCTTCTGCCGTATCTTCACATAGTCAATATATATCTCCGGCAGGACCATATCCACACGAGAGCCACAGGCAGTTTCAAGGGTCAGCAGAGGCGTGCCTGGAGCAGCAAGGTCACCCTTATCAACCAGTTTTCCAGTGATGATTCCATCGTGCGGAGCAGTAATCACAGCATCCTGGCTGGTTACCCGGGCTGATACCAGGGCGGCCTGAGCCTGCTTGACCCGTGCCATGGCAGCTTCCACCATGGCCCCAGCCCCTTTCATGGCAGCTTTTGCCTGGCCATGGCGTGCCTCAACTTCATCAAATTCCTGTGCGGTGACTGAATCCTCTTTTTTGAGATTAAGATATCTCTCATAGGTGGCAAGAGCGAGTCTCTCAGTGGCGCGTGCAGCATCCCTGGCAGATATGGCTGCTTTCAGGGCTTTTTCCGCTTCAGAAAGCCCTGCCTCAGCCTTGCTAAGCCCTGCTTCTACCTGGCGCGGGTCGATAATGACAAGCGTGTCTCCCTGTTTCACCCGGTCACCTTCTTTGACGTGAATAGACTTTACAGTTCCGAGCAGCTTGCCGGCCAGATTACTGGTAATGCCTGCCCGTACTGTCCCAACGGCCTCGTAAATAAGAGGCTGGTCAGTCATGTGCACAGTTGCCACATGCACATCTTTCAGCACTGGATGTGATTCTGTTGTGGTCCCGGGTTCTGTTTTCTCGCTGCAGGCAAAAGGGAAAAAGAGCACGAAAACGGCAAAAAAAGACAGGAGTCGATGTTGCATCATGTACTCCAATTCAGGTAGATAGGCTGAAGGTAGATAGGCTTCTACCTAACCACTTGAGTAGTCACAAAGGTTTCATCTACAGTCCCGGCAGCCAGGTTTAACCGGGCAATGGCCACTTTGAAATCATGGAGTGAACGGAGGTAATTGTTGCGGGCCTGTTGCAATGCCACTTCTGCATCAAGTAAATTAACAATGGTAAATAGGCCATTCTCATAACGGTTGCGCACGATACGCAATCCCTCATCAGCCTGGGCCACCGCTGCTTTAGCTACCCCAATGCACTCATAGGCACTCTGTGCCTGGAAGAAGGCCTGCCTTGTTTCTACCTTGATGCCCAGTTCCAGTTGCCGCGCCATGGCCTGGGTCCTGCGCACATCGGCCATGGCCTCCTTTACCTTTGACCGCATTCCAAAACCGCTGAACAGGTTGAAACGCATGATGGCGCCAATGGTGTAATTGTTGCCCGTCTCACTGAAATCTTCTGAATTAATTTCGTAACTTCCAAGCAGGTACAGGCCGGGCAGGTGTGCTGCCTTGGCTTTTTTTACCTCTTTTTGGGCTATTATTTCCTGAAGCCTTATCTGTTCCAGATCAGGTCGATTTTCAAGAGATGTGCTGATCCAGGTCTTAAGTAAATCCGGTTTTTCAGACGTTCGTTCCAGCGGAGTCTGCAATTGAAATGAACTGTCAATCTCAACACCCATGGCCGCATTAAGCATGGCGCCGGCAACATCAACCTGACTCTGGGCCTGCAGTCGCTGTTGTTCAAGCTCGGCAACGCGTACTTCAGCCCGGAGCAGATCGCTTTTCACCACCAGTCCGCTCTTAAAACGTGAACGTACCATCTTTAAATGGGCCTCAGCCGTCTTCAGGGTTTGAACCACCACAAGCAAATTCTCATGGGAAAGAAGGGCATCAGAATAGGATATAACGATATTTACAATGACCTGTTGTCGAATACGATCTGCTGACAGAGAGAAAGCCTCATGATCCAGTTTGGCCTGGTTCAGCCCGATCCAGTTTTCCCCCCGGTCATACACAGGCAAACTGACAGAGACCGTGGCTGCGAAATTATCTATCGCGTCCGGGTCATTAAGTCTTTCCGGGTCAAAGTCCTCTGAAGTTATGATCTCCTGATTAAGCTTTGTGCCAAAGGCCCACATGGGGTTGGTAGTTCGATTGAAAGACTGACTGAGATCCACCTGGGGGAAGAAACTGGAACGGGCCTGAGAGACTCTGGCCTTAGAGGCATCTACCTGGGACTGGACCGCTGTTATCCTAGGATTATTGGCCATCCCCATGGTGATTGCTTCTCCCAGAGTAAGTGGTGTATCAGAATTTCCTGTCTTGGCAGCCAGTAACATCTGTGCCGGGCTGAACAGCAGGCAAAAACTGACGAAGACCAGGAATATGATGACATTACGTTTCGCTATTATCAATCTTCACCTCAAGCTTCTTCCCATGTAACACATTGGACAGGACAATTCTTGATGATTTCCTCTATCTTTTCTTCCGGGTATTCCGGCAGGTCAACCACCTCGATGTAACCCGCATCGTGTCTTCTAAAGACTGCAGGACACAGATCCAGACATGCCTCACAGTCTTCACATTCACTCAGATCAATGACTGGTATCTTCATAACCGTATCATGAGACAAACCACAAAAACGGCCCGGTTCATCCAACTTGGATTTATGCAGAATCAAATCCGAACATGCGATGTTTGATAATTTCCTTGGCCACATTCTCAGGCACCATGGATTCCCAGTCGCCCCTGCCTTTTTTAAGTTTTTTCAGCACGCCTTTTGGCCAGATATGCAGAATGGATTCATCATAATTTTCAACCGATTCAACAAGATTGTTCTCACGAAGATGCAAATAGAGATATTTCAAATGCTCAGGTGTAGAAAAGTTGTCAACTGAAATCATATGGTTTGCTTTGCGCATTGGATAAACGAACAATTTTATCTGACCGTCAAAAAGTTTGCTAAAGGCACCCAATATACCTCCTTCCAGGCCTTCATAATAGGTGTCATCAAAAAGCAATTCCATATTAGGTATCCCAAGAATAAAGCCCACCTGGTTTTTTGTATATCGATTGAGGAATTCCCGCACCCTAAAATAGCGGAGATAATCAGTGACGAGAACAGGATGCCCAAGGGAGGTTACAGTGTCTATCCTGTGCAGGAAAGACTCCTTGTCGAAAACACCATCCTTTTTCAAGTGAATCGTAGAAAGTTCCGGCAGAAAAACACAATTTTCTTCCTTAACATCCGGATTCCCAAGAAAACTCTCCTTTCCGCATTTAATCATGTCCAGAGTCACTTTGGTTACCGGTGCGAAACAGCTCCTTAATACAAGCACGTTCTTTTTGTACAGTATGTCCGATGGTTGCAACACCTCTTTTTCCGGAGAAAACATGACCGCATCTGTTAAATTTGTTTCCACCAGGAGAAGCGCTGTAAGACGGGCATCAAGTTCCTCAAAATAAGGACCTTCCACGCGGATCGTATCCACCTCGACCCGGTCCTGACCAAGATTGTCTCTTAAGGAAGCGATAAGTTTTTCAGGTTTTCGGTAATAATTGTAAGCAGCATAGATAAGATTTACACCAAGGATGCCAAGAGCCTCTTGCTGCTGGCGGTTGGACTCATCTAACATGCGCACATGAAGGTTAACCTTGCTGGGCGGAGCATCAGGATAAAGCTGCAGATGGATACCCATCCAGCCGTGGCATTCTGCAGACTTTCGCGTATAGCTTCTGGCAGTCACCGTGTCGGCAAAAGCAAAATAGCTGGAATTTTTTTGGCGATAAGTCCC
>JAUWHV010000068.1 GCA_030605675.1 Deltaproteobacteria bacterium
CAGGAGAGACCTTGGAGGTGATAGTCGATTATCCACCATCAAAGGAAAATGTGAGGAGGCTTGTGACCCATAAAGGACATGAGGTTCTAGATATTACCGAGCAGGGAGAGATAGTAAGATTGTTGGTCAAAAAGGCATAGAAGTATTGGAAATATTGGCAAAATGGGAAGAGAAAGGAAAGCTCTCACTTCTGGCCGGAGGAAGTACCTATTATGTGGTTGTCTTTGACCGTGGGGAGGATATCCTGTTTCTGGCTAAAGGAGATCAATTAGCCCGTGCATTTAAGGAACAGGAAAACAGACGCCGACAAGGCACGGAAGTGAGTTGCCCTACATGCGATTTTATGCTTGCATCGCAAGGTGTTTATTGTATACAGAAATCGCGGGAGTTCATTCAGAATATCTCCAGGGGTGAGGCAGAAAAGACATTCAAGGGACTTGGCTTAGTGAATCTCTGGAGAGAATTTAAAGAAAAAATTCCAAAGCGGCTATTCCACTAAAATCTTTCCCTTTGGCTCAGACACTACCTCACCTATGACGGTTGCGCCGGCCATCCCTCTTCTTTTTAATTCACTCAGCAATTCATTGGCTCTCTCTCTTGCCACAGAAATCAGTAGCCCGCCAGAGGTTTGGGCGTCAAAAAGGATGTCCTGCATGAACCCGTCCACAGAAGGGGCAAAATCCACGAATGCCTCACGAAATTCCCGGTTCTTGTAAGTTCCGGCCGGCACGAGCCCCATCTGGGCATACTCCATGGCCTCGGGGAAGTATGGGACCAGGCCGGCCTGCAACTTAATTCCTACATCGGTATTTACTACCATCTCGCACATGTGACCCAACAGACCAAAACCGGTGATATCGGTACATGCATGGACAGGATAATGTCCCATAACCTCAGCCGCATCCCGGTTAAGGGCAGCCATGAGACGGGTGATATTTTCAATGGTCTCCTTGGAGGCAATTCCACCTTTAATAGCGGTATTGATAATCCCGGTACCTAAAGCTTTGGTCAGGATCAACTGATCCCCTGGCTCCATGGCTTTTTTTGTAAGGATACGATTGGGATGGATGAACCCGGTGACGGACAGACCATATTTCAATTCATTGTCCTCCACACTGTGCCCTCCCACCAAAACGACATCCGCCTCTTTCATTTTGTCCAGACCCCCCTGCAGAATCTGCCGGAGGATAGACAAATCCATCTTTTTGAGAGGAAAGCACACCAGATTCATGGCCGTTTTGGGAACACCTCCCATGGCATAGACATCACTCAGGGCATTGGCTGCGGCAATTTGCCCGAACCAGTATGGGTCATCCACGATTGGGGTGAAAAAGTCCACTGTCTGGATGATGGCAATGTCGTCGGTGATTCTATATACGGCTGCGTCGTCAGCCCTCTCCAATCCCACAATAAGATTAGGATCGGTGAGGTATTCCAACCCGCATAATGCTTTGTCCAGGTCCCCTGGAGGAATTTTTGAAGCTCACCCCGCCCCGGAAACCGTCTCGGTGAGACGAAGTTTTTTCTGTTCGATCATTGAATTGTCCTTTACCTCTTTACCTAATTCTTCAAGATTAGCACTTTATTATTAAAGTCAAATAGATTCTACGTAAGCGATCACGGAACGGTTAAATTAGACAATCAATACAAGGAAAAGGACTTTGGAAGCAATTCCATTTGATAGCAGTGAGATTGCAGAGCCTGTTCCGATCGCAAAGAATTAACACGACTCCGGGCATGGAGGGAAAAATTTCCGTCCTTGAGGGCTTTGATTAAATCCGACCTTGTTCGTATCTTGCCGCCAATGCGGGTAGCAACGCCGCCCAGTTCTTCCAGCGTGTGGGAGTCGCTGCCACCTACAAACGATACAGGATAATTCTGATACAAAGACAAGGCCATCTGATTTTCATGTTCCTGATTCCTGCCGTTTATCCCTTCTACTATCCGACAATATCCTTCCCTGATCACATACTCCCTGGTAGGGCGTGCCTTCCTGCAGGGGTGAGCTGCAATAGCTACTCCACCTGCCTCATTTACCTCCGTTAGAATTTCCTTTGCTGAAAGTCCCCTGGGAACTTCTTCAAAAGGACCAAAGATGAGAAAATCCCCTTCTGGAGTTGAATATTCCATTCCGAAAATAATGCAAAGACCGTCTCGTTGCAGTCCTTCCAGGCAAAAATTCCTTATGTCCATTGTGTCGTGATCAGTGATACAAACGCCGTCCAGCCCCCTGGACCTGGCGTGGGTCAATATGTCCTTCAGGTCTAAGCTGCTACACGGTGAAATCCGAGTATGTACATGAAGGTCGAAGAGCATAATATATGTTCGTAGTAATTTAACAAAAAGTCAAATTGGTTTTACTCATGGATAAGACCTGATCCATAGATATTTCCTATTAGCATCATCCTCAAATATGATTTAGTATGAAACACATTTGTTTTTGAATCACGCCGTAGTATATGTTCGGTGTATTATTTGCGGAATTATTCATTCAATGCCTTCTAAATGCATATTGATACTCCTCGACGGTCTCGGTGACCGGGCCTATGTAAACCTGGGCCACAAGACTCCGCTTCAGGCGGCTGAAACTCCCAATCTCGATAGACTGGCCAGGCTTGGCAGCAATGGTCTGTTCCATGGAAAAAGACAAGGCATGGCGCTTCCCAGTGAAGAAGCGCATTTTGCCCTGTTCGGTTACAGGCAGGAGGAATTCCCCGGAAGAGGGATATTGGAAGCGCAGGGAGCCGGCATCCCGGTTTCCCCTGATGATGTAGCGGTATTAGCGCACTTTGTAAGTGTGACAGAAGAAAACCGTGTTCTTGTCCTCAAAAAAGATAGACCTGAGGCCTCCGAAGAGGAAATAGACCAGCTTCTAAAGGCCCTTTCTCCATTTGAGACCGATGGAATCGAGGTCTCTTTTGTTCAAACCCGCAATCTTGACGGCATTATTGTCATTAAAGGTGGCGCTTCTCCGCACGTAACGGACTCAGACCCACTGCAGGAAGGTATGCCCCTGATAGAAATACAGCCTCTCAATTCCAGTCAGGCAGACCCTGAGGCACAAGCCACTTCCCGGGCACTGAAAAAATTCCTCTTGGATTGTTACACAAGGCTCAAAGGCCACCGGGTAAACTCAAACAGGCAAATGAAAAAAGAATGTCCCATAAATGCACTCGCTACCCAGCGCCCCGGCAGACTCAAGGCGGTTGATTCTTTCCATCGCCGCTGGGGGCTCAGGGGGTTGTCAATATCCTCAGGCCTGATTTACTGGGGACTGTGTAATTTTATCGGCATGGAGGTCTTGAAGGCACATGACAGCAAAGATCCTGGTAAAGACCTTGCCGACCGGATTGAGCTTGCCTGTTCACACCTTCGTGGTTTCGATTTTGTCCATGTCCACACCAAGGCCCCGGATTCTGCTGCCCACACGAAAAATCCGTATCTCAAAAGGACAGTAATCGAGTCTCTGGACCGAGGACTGGGAAACGTCCTAAATACACTGCTTGACGATCCGGAATTATTACTGGTGATTACATCCGATCACTCCACCCCCAGTTCCGGTCCCCTGATTCATTCAGGCGAACCAGTGCCGATTACTGTGGTTGGAACCGGAGTCCGCAGGGATGGTGTCGAACGTTTTGATGAAATTAATTGTGCTGGTGGAGCGCTGGGGTTTGTTACAGGGGCTGATTTCATGCCCATGGTACTCAATTTCCTGGACAGGACCAAACTGAGAGGCCTTATGGATACACCGGAAGATCAGCCCTATTGGCCCGGACTCAGAAAACCTTTCAGTTTGGAATAGTGATAACCACAGTCCAGGACGTGGAATGCTGATCACTTACAGAGGGATCATGTTAATACATTTCCAGAAAATGCATGATGATCATGGTTGAAACAGGTGTTGTTCACGGACGTTTTCAGATCCTGCATAATGATCACATTAAGTACCTGATGGCCGGGAAGTCAAAATGCAGGCACCTTATTGTCGGGATAACCAACCCGGACCCGGCCCTGACCCGTAAAGACGCTGCGGACCCGGCCAGAAGCTCAGCCGATGCAAATCCTTTTACCTATTATGAAAGATATCAAATGGTTAAAACCACATTGCTGGAACAAGGACTTGGAATAACTGAGTTCTCAGTAGTCCCTTTCCCGATCAATTTCCCGGACCTCTACAAGTACTATGTCCCCTTTGATGCCCTATTTTTCTTGACTATTTATGACAGTTGGGGCGAAAAAAAACTCAGAATGCTTCAATCTCAGGGGCTCAAGACTGAAGTTTTATGGCGAAGACCTATTGAAGAAAAAGGGTTGTCCTCAACTTATATCAGGGAGCTTATCTCTCAGGATGAGCCATGGGAGCACCTCGTTCCTCCCGCAGTCTGCCATCTCCTGAAGGCCTTTGATCTGCTGGATAGACTCAAAAACCGATGCTCTTCCGGCCAAAGGTAACCGTTCATTTTTTCCCTTTGGCAAGTAGGGAGGTCACCACTCCTGACATATCCTGTGTGCCTTTCTCGTCGCTTCTTCGGCAAACTCGACAATAACATAATCTGGGACAAATGCTCGGTTAATTCCTGTTATGGACAAATCCAATAGTCCCGCTATTTTGCATGGATAATTCCTATTTGATTTATTGATTATCATGATATAAAGATTGTCATGGACTCCTTTGTG
>JAUWHV010000013.1 GCA_030605675.1 Deltaproteobacteria bacterium
CCGGCGCCACGCTGCAGCCCAACGCCTGTGGCTGGCCCTGCGTCCCGGCGGCGCACTGATGATTGGCTGCAAAGAAGACCTTGGACTGCCTGAGCGCGAACTGTTTGAACCCTGGCCGGATGCGAAAGGCATTTTCCGCAGAAAAAGCCGGGCTCTGGCGTTGAAGTTTTGATGGCTTTTTGCAGTGTAATCGGCTCTTGGTTTTGTGATTGAAAATCGATCAAAGATGGCCTGAAGATGAGATGCGAAACCGAGGAGTTATTCCTTTACTGGTCCTTAGTATCCAATTTTTATTTTCAGCTTAAACGAGACGTACTTGACTCATGAGCATCCTTTGTGCTACATCCAACATTATGAAAATAATGATTGTTCGTAGCAAAATATTTTGGCAGACACGCCGCACATTGCCTCCTTTTTTCCCAAAAGGAGGCTTTTTTTTGGCATGAATCGCTTTACTGCCCGACACATATTAGGAATATCCACCCTCTCACCGGACGAAATCACTTTCATTCTGGATACTGCCGAGTCTCTCAAAGATATCCTTGAAAGACCCATTAAGAAGGTACCACCGCTCCGCGGCAAAACCGTAGTTCATCTCTTTTTTGAACCGAGCACCCGGACTCGACTCTCATTCGAGCTGGCAGCCAAGCGATTGAGCGCAGACACGGTGTCAATTTCAGCCAAGGCCAGCAGTGTTGTAAAAGGAGAAACCCTTATTGATACTGCGCGAAACATCGAGGCAATGAAGCCTGATATCATAGTCATGCGTCACCCCCATTCAGGGACTCCTCACCTGTTAACAAAATACGTAAACTCGGCTGTAATCAACGCTGGAGATGGTACAAACGAGCATCCCTCCCAGGCCCTATTGGACCTTTTTACCGTAAGGGAACACCTGGGGCATATTGATAATTTAAAAGTTGCCATACTGGGAGATATCCTTCACAGCAGAGTAGCTCACTCAGACATACTGGCCTTTAGAAAGATGGGTGCCGAGGTGGTTGTGTCGGGGCCTGCCACCATGCTTCCTTCACGTCAATCCGAAGTCCTCGGGGCAAAAGTGGTCCTGAATATGGAAGAGGCCTTAAAAGATGCGGATGTAATAATAGTCCTCAGGATTCAAAAGGAACGTCAGGGACAGAGCCTTATTCCTTCTGTAAGGGAGTATGCGATGTTCTTCGGCCTCAGCCCTGACAAGGTCAAGTTGGCTAAACCCGGTGCCTTGATTATGCACCCAGGACCTATCAATCGTGGAGTAGAGATAACACCGGAGGTGGCAGATGGGCCATACTCCGTAATTCTGGATCAGGTGACAAATGGAGTGGCGATAAGAATGGCCCTGCTATCTTTGCTTCTTACAAAGGGTTGAAGGCTGAAAGCTCAAAGCTGAAAGCTGAAGGCTGAAAGCTGAAAGCTGAAAGCTGAAAGCTCAGGGTGCGGGGTTCAAAGGTTTATAAAGGCATGAGAATAGAGCAATCAACAATCATCAATCAACAATCATCAATCCAACAAGGTGAACTCTGAACCTATGAACGCCTATCTATTTACAAATGCACGAATAATAGATCCATCCCAAAACATGGATTTTACCGGTGACCTTCTGGTAAGAGATGGAATCATAGCGGCTGTTGGGGAATCCCTTGACGTTCCGCAAGATGTCAGGGTCCTTGACCTGAAGGGGAAATGGCTTGTGCCGGGGTTGTTGGATATGCATGTTCATCTGCGGGAGCCCGGGGAGGAATATAAGGAGACTATTGAATCCGGCACGACTGCCGCTATTGCCGGTGGTTTTACAGCAGTGGCGTGCATGCCCAATACCCAACCGGCCAATGACTCTGCAGGCATCACCAGATTCATACTGGAAAAGGCCCAAAGTTCCGCCAGGGCAAGGGTCTATCCGATCGCAGCCATCACATTGGGGCAAAAAGGGGAGCAGTTGACCGAATTCGGAGACCTTCTCAATGCCGGTGCAATAGCCTTCTCAGATGATGGCCTGCCTGTGAAAAATGCGGCAGTGATGCGCCAGGCCCTTGAATATGCCCAAAACTTTGATGCACTTATTATATCTCACTCAGAGGAGCTTGACCTTTCCCGGGGAGGTGTGATGAATGAGGGCCGGGTATCTACTATTCTTGGTCTTAAGGGGATTCCTGCAGCGGCTGAAGAAATTGCCGTATTCAGGGATGTAGCCTTGGCTGAGTTGACAGGGGGCCGGCTCCACATTGCCCATGTAAGCACAAAAGGTTCGGTTGAAATAGTCCGCCAGGCCAAGAGCAGGGGTGTACGGGTCACCGCAGAGACTGCGCCCCACTACTTCAGTCTCACAGAAGAAGCAGTATTCGGTTACAACACCTTTGCCAAAATGAGTCCGCCCCTCCGCACTGAGGAAGACCGCCTGGCAGTTATCGAGGGCATCAAAGACGGCGCTATAGATGCTATTGCCACGGACCACGCCCCCCACAGCGTGCTTGAAAAAGAATGTGAGTTTCAAGCGGCTGCAAACGGGATCATAGGCCTTGAAACCGCCATACCCCTCTCGCTGAACCTCGTAAGGGATGGTTTTATTTCAGCGTCTCGAATAATCAGATGTATGTCCATTTCTCCATCCAAGATTCTGGGTGTGCCGGGAGGAAGCCTGGTGGATGGAAATTCCGCAGATATATGTATCATAGATCCGGAGGCGATTTTTACCTTAACCCGTGAGTCTCTTCACTCCTTGAGTTACAACAGCCCGTTTCTAGGGAAAAACCTCCAAGGTAAAGCCATTCTCACTCTTGTTGACGGCCGCCCGGTATTCGACCCCACAGGACTGCTGCTCTCTTAAATCCAGACGCTTAACATCTTTCTCAATTCTGTCGATAAGTATGACAGAGGTGTTTATATGAGCTTTACACATCCTGAAGATCTTTTCACAGAGACAACAGATAGCCCAAGTGCTGCCAGACCCAAAATCCTGATAGTTGATGACGACCAAAGCCTCAGGGAGTTTCTGGAGATACTCCTTGCCAAGGAAGGCTACAGTGTATGCTCCGCGCCCAGTGGGCAAATGGCCCTTCGACTCATGGACAGGGAAAATGTATCCCTGGTCGTAAGTGACGTGAGAATGCCGGGCATAGATGGGATGACTTTACTGAAAGAAATCAAGGCCAAGCACGCAGATGTCCCTGTAATACTGATTACTGCCTTTGCATCCTTGGACACCGCAATGGCGGCAATGAAAGAGGGGGCCTGGGACTACCTTACCAAGCCCTTTCGGATAGAAGAAATCAGGGAGGTTGTGGAAAAAGCCCTTGAAACAAGACCAAAGGCCCAATCCTTTATCAGAGATACTGCCGACAAGATTTACAAGCTTGACAATATGTTGACTAAAAGCCCGGTCATGCTCAAAATATTCCAGCTAATACCCAGGATAGCATCCAGTCCTTCCAGTGTGCTCATATCCGGTGAAAGTGGCACAGGGAAAGAGCTTGCTGCACGAGCCATTCATAACCTTGGAGTCCGCAAGGACAAGCCCTTTGTAGTTATTAACTGCGGAGGCATCCCGGAAAATCTCCTTGAAAGCGAGTTGTTCGGCCACAGCAGAGGGGCCTTTACAGGTGCTGATCGCAAAAAACAAGGTCTTTTTGCCATAGCCGATCAAGGCACCATCTTTTTAGATGAAATCGGAGAGCTGCCCATGACCCTCCAGGTAAAACTGTTGAGAGTCGTGCAACAGAAGTCCTTTACATCTCTTGGCGACACCAAAGAGATCAAGGTAGATGTGAGGATATTGGCAGCCACCAACCGTGACCTGGAAAAGGAGGTAATAGCCGGGCGATTCAGGGAAGACCTGTACTACAGACTCAACGTGATTCAAATTCGTATGCCACCATTGAGAGAACGTCCTGAAGACATCCCCCTCATGGTCCAATACTTTCTGGACAAGTATTCCAAAGAACAAAACAAGGCTGTACAGGGCATATCCAGCTTTGCCATGGAGGCATTGCAGAAATACTCGTTCCCGGGAAACGTGAGAGAATTGGAAAATATCATCGAAAGGAGTGTGGCCCTTGCCACCTCAAATCTTCTGCTTCCTGAAAGCCTGTCTCTGGCTGAGTTCAAGCAGCAAAAAACCGCCGAATCCAGCCCCTTTTCTTACGAGCCTTGCCTGGGGCCTGAAGGTTTAGACCTTGAGCAATTCCTCAGCCATATAGAAAAAACTCTCCTAAAAAAGGCGCTTGAGAGGACAAACGGGGTAAAGACCGAAGCTGCCGGCATCCTTGGCCTTAACTTCAGGTCCTTTAGATATCGTCTATCAAAGTATGCCCTCTAAGAACTCAAATGGCCGCCTTTTTTATTATATAACCGCAGGCCGCCTAACTATCCTGGTCCTGCTGCTCTGCAGCACCTATCTCCTATCCAGATATTTTGCCGATGCTTTTGGCAAAGTGACCGAGTTGTCTATAATCCTGGGAGGGGCATTTCTTCTCACTGCCGTTTATACCGTATGGTACAAAAAGAGGGGCCTGAATAAATGGCTCCTCTATATCCAGACGGTATTAGATGTCATCCTGGTGAATCTTGCCGTATTTTGGACCGGTGGGCCTGAAAGCCCGCTTGTATTTCTATATCCGGTTGCCATTCTCACAGCATGTATTCTTGGTAGTCAAAAGGAGGGCACTGCATCAACCTTCCTGTGCACCATCAGCTATGCCGTCCTTTTCTGGTTCTGTGAAATACCGGGAGACAAATTAGATGATGCCATATACATCTTCTTTATCAACATGGCGGCCTTTAATATCATTGCATCTTTGGGAATTGTCCTTGCAAAACGTCTTCATTACACAGAAAAGAAGCTGTCAGACACCAAGGTGGATCTGCGCCGTATGGAGGAAATCCATCGCCATCTCGCAGACAGCATCCAGTCAGGTCTGATCACAGTAGATGAAAAAGAAAATATCACCTTCTTTAACCAGGCGGCTATTGAGATCCTCGGACAGAAAATCATTAATGGATACGGGCGACCGCTACAAGAACTCTGGCCAACCGGGACGCAGCTACTGGAGAAATTCAGGGGCGGCGGAGAAGGAGAACGGCAGGAAGTGAGCCATACAGATCCCCACGGCTCACCCGGATTCCTCGGGATATCCACTTTTTTGTTAAAAGGCCACCAGGAGCAACATCTTGGATACGGAATAATCTTTCAAAACATTACAGAGATAAAGGCAAGGGAAGAGCGCCTTCAGCGCATGGACCGTCTTGCGGCCCTTGGTGAGATGGCAGCAGGACTCGCCCATGAGATAAGAAATCCCCTGGCATCTCTGTCCGGGGCAGCCCAGTTTCTGGAAGAGACAGCACTGTTGCAGCCTGAAGAAAGAAGACTACTGGAGATCATCAGTAAAGAGAGCGACCGTCTGAATGATATTACAAAGTCTTTTCTTCTTTATGCCAAACCAGAGGAAAAAAAGATTCACAACATATCTTTAGTTGAAGAAATAGAGTCGGTTCTGTCCCTGATGAAACAAAGGAAAAAACTCCCGGAAGCCGATGTCAAAATAGATGTCCCGGCCAATCTCCAATTTGAGGTAGACCCATCTCAATTCAAACAGGTCCTTCTGAACCTTCTGCTGAATGCCTATCAGGCCCTGCCGCATGAAGACGGAAAAATATCAATCAAGGGAACGACAAAAGGGGGAGATCACCTGGTTCTTAAAATCTCAGATAACGGAACCGGCATAAGACCTGAGGATCTTTCAAGGGTGTTCAATCCTTTCTTCACCACCCGGCCGGATGGAACAGGATTGGGCCTGGCAATAGTCCATAGGCTCGTTCATGAATGGAATGGTGATATTACGGTAGATTCTGAACAGGGCAAGGGCTCTACCTTTACTCTGCATCTTCCTAAACGTATGAAGGGCGTTGAAAACTAAATGGATATGCAGGCCGGCAAGGAGCCAGCCTGCAGGTATAAGGGTTATTTCCTCCAGACCCACTCGGTCTTGAGGTTTATCTTCTTTTCCTCACTGAAGAACAGAACATTCCAATCATCATCAGACCTGCCAAAGGGCACATACCACAGTTTGACTTCCACCAAGAGTTCATCCGCAGTGAGTTCCCTGGTCTTCTTACCGTCTTTTTCTACATCAGCATATGGGAACGGTATCTCGAAGACCGCCTTTGTCATCTTTAGAGGCGGCAGGCAGGTATCTCTGAGCAAACCGCACTTCTCATAGGGTCCTCTTCCCATCTCTGCCCCTCTGCCGAAGCGTCCGGGGTAAGGCATGTAGATAACTTGATCATTATAGACTTGTTTCCCATCCATTGTCTTCGCGGTCACATCCAGGACCAGCCGGTTGGGAGTAGGTCACCCATCCGGTATGGCGTGCCCGCACTTGTTGAACATCTCCACTTTGACCACGCCAAGCGGGATGATGCCTTCGGCCTTGTTCTTACGCCAGAAGTGGGCCATAGCATCAACCTCAATGTCCAGGGCCATCTTGATCATGGTCTCGTCCCGGTAGGCTTGCATGTCGTGGCCCAGACCGCACTTGGCCATGTGGCATTCCTGACAGCTATCGTGCCCACCTTCGGGGATATAGGTGAAAAGATAGGTGCCATACAAAGTGGCACACTGGGAGGGTTGATCCAGCTCAAAATTGGGTCCTTCGCCGTGACACTGACCACAGTATATGGACTCACTCATGGCCGGGGCCTTTGCCATAGTAGGCGTGGCTGGATCATCGTGCTCCCCGTCTTGAGAGCCGTAGACAGTGCCCGGCTGCGGATAGCCGTCCTGCCATTTGTGGATAATGGCCATCTTGTTGTGACACACCATGCAGCCGATATTGAGGCTGGCAAGCTTCTCCTCCAATTCATCAATCAGGTCATCATCATCATCGGCGTACGCCTTTTGCCAGTCTCTGATGGTCTTGACGATCTCTCGAGCCACATCATCCGTTGCCTCATCCAGTTGAGGCAGGTGGCATTTGGCACAGAACCAGAGATGCTCTACTGTTATGTCCTTGTCCTCTTTGACTCCTGAATAGGGAAACAACATTAGCCCCTTGTCTATTGCAGTCAGTATCGTTGGGGCCGTCCTGAGTGTAACCCCCAAAATTGAAACAGCATGAACGGAATTTTCCCATTGTTCATATGCCTCTTCATGACACTCCTGGCAAGAACTCGAATCATAGCGAGCAGCTAGTTCTGCGATGGTCTTGGCCTTGGGGACCTCCGCAGGCTTTGTGGCACAAAGTCCATAAGAGGACCAGACACAGCTCACCAAAAACAAAAATGTTACAATCCTCAAAACTCCCATAAATACCTCCTTTCTGTTAATAACGGATTAGATAAATTATGCAGTGATACTTGAAACTTGAAACTTGAAATTGGGAAAAACACAAAGATGTAGATGCGTTACCTAATTTCAAATTTCAAATTTCAAATTTCCAGTTTCGACATCGGCATTCAATTCGATAATACACGTTTTTTCGAAAAAAGTGTAAACTGGTGAATGACGGATGCCAAAAATTATTTATCAAATACCCAAGCATATATTATTTTAGGTATTC
>JAUWHV010000021.1 GCA_030605675.1 Deltaproteobacteria bacterium
CAATTTCGCCAACCCTTCTGACTCACAAGGATATTACTAATTGAAATTTGAAATTTGAAAGTAGAAATTGGGGAGAGATGAATGGCTTGAAATTGGAAATTGGAAATTGGGGAGAGATGAAACGAGTTCACGAGTTGGATATTTAAAAAACTGGCAGAAGAGTTATCAGATTTGGTTTGGCAAGACTTTGATAAACAGTGAAAAAGCATGAAGGCCAAATTTCTAATTTCTAATTTCTAATTTCTAAAAAATATGTAACTGTTCAGGTGGATAGACTGAAGGTAGAAGGCTAATAGGGACAAATCATGTGTGATCACATAAAATTAGGTGGATAGACTGAAGGTAGAAGGCTAAAGTAACCGCCCGCTTCGCTCAAGACGCAAAGGACGCAAAGAAATGACGGGGATGAAAAAAAGGCTTACCGCAGAGTTTAGAGGATTCATCTCTGTTTGATCGTTGCGAAATGCTTGAAATCCTTCAACCTTCAACCTGAATAGTTACGAATATAGAACCTCTTGGAAAACTCTGGGTTTTGTAAAAGGCTCGGATGAATTAATCTTTTATAAGTTATGTCTTTCATGTATGAGAGAATCATAAGCTGGCTCGAAGCCCGCAAGCCTGTTGCAGCCGTCAGGGTACACATCCTTTTGGCGACCCTTATGTGGACAATCGTGGGGCTTTTTTTGTTTATGCGTGGAGCTTGTAACATGATGAGCTTACCAGGGGCTGTGAATCCTTGGTGGCTTATTGTTGCCACCCTCATTGGAGTGCTGAAAGGACGGTTGATTTTTGACAAAACCGCAGTACGGGTAATTTCCCGGATACTAAGCAGGGAAGAGGACAGGTGCCTTGGAGGATTTCTCTCTCTTAAAAGCTGGGGGCTGATACTGTTTATGGTCTTTCTGGGGATGTCATTGAGGGTCAGCCCCTTGCCCGGAATCCTGGTATGGGGAGTCTATGTGGCAGTGGGCGCGGGTCTTTTCTTTTCCAGTCGTTTGTTTTGGAAGGAATGGATCAGCCAGGGACGCTCAGCCTAATATTTCTTTGCTACAAACAATAATCCCTTGACCTGATTTCCTGACTCCTTTCTGATATCTGCTTTGGCCTCCCCTAATATATGTAACCCGTGACGGCTCAGTACATCTTGAATATATGCCTGCGAGTGGGCATAGCGACCGCTGGGAAAGAGCCGGTGCCCCATGCTGTTGTCATCCAGCCTTTCCACTGAAAAGGCAATGATCCCGCCGCAAACAAGATAAGAAGATGCGGACCTGATGACCGGGTCCAGATTTCCGAAATATACAAAGACGTCAGAACTGTATATCAGGTCAAATTTTTGAGGGAATTCCCAGTCTTGAAGTATGTCAACGGCCTCAAGGCGGTCGTAGATTTTCTTCTCCGCGGCCTTTTCGAGTATCTTTAACGATACGTCGACTCCTATTAGTCTTTTTGCAAATGGTCGATAGAATTGAGAGCCCAGGCCGGTTCCACAGCCAAGATCCAGGACTGTCATTTCTTCAGTCAGATATGGGCGCACAAGGTCAAAAAGCAGTTTCGGGGTCTTGTATTTAAGATTTTCAACCAGGGTCCTTTCAAAGGTCCCGGCACACCCATCAAAGACCCTGCGCACGTATTCCGCCGGGGCGGCATCAGGTGTTTCCAGTGTCCCCAGGCTCTGGAGCATGAACCTTGCCGACTTATCATCCGGTTTGGTCTTAAGGACCTTTTTGTAATGATCCTCAGCCTCCTTGAATAGCCCGAGCTTTTGTAGAGAAATCCCAAGGTTGAAGTGGGCGGATGCATAATCTGACCGTATCTCAATGGCCTTTCTATACGATTTCGCAGCGTCTTGAATCATATTAAATTCGTCCTGTGCCACGCCGAGGTTGTTCCATGCCTCTGCCATGCCGGGAGCGAACTCCACTGCCCTGCGAAAACAGGATAGGGCTTCATCCAGGTCTCCGGTCTCCCTGTATGCAGTACCCAGATTGTTCCATGCTTGACCAAAATCAGGCTGTTTTTCCAGCATGGTCCTGTAAATACTTATAGCACCCTTGTGATCGTTCTTTAACTGCTTTAGCCTTGCCAGGTTATAGTATGCTGGGGAATAGGGAGGTCTAAGTTCTGTTGCCTTGTCAAAGACCCTCCGGGCCTTATCCAGTTGGGCCTGGTCCATGAATACTGTTCCAAGCGCGTTCAGTACTGCTCCCCAATCAGGCTTTTTTTTCAATATTTCCAGATAGCCTTTTTCCGCTTCAGCAAGCCGGCCTTCCCTGTGGGCTGAAGAAGCCTTTTTAAGAAGATGCTCCGGAGTATATTTTCTGCGTTTCGATGGGATAGAATACTTCCGTGCGGCCTTTTTTGTTTTTTTACCAGTACCCATAGGATGGAAATTTAGCGCATCTACAATTAATGCGCCAGGCATTTAGTGAAAACCTGGTTACCAGACCGGTGCGGAGTCCGTTGGAGCGAAGCGACACCTTAACTTTAGTTCACTGTAACCGTTCACGGGTTCATAGGTTCAAGGTTCCAGGGGTCAGGGGTCAAGGGTCAAGGGTTCACCGATAACCTAAAGCCGTTGATTCGTGAGTTCTGAATGGAGAAGGCATAAAAAAAGAAAAACAACCCTGAACCCTGAACGGTGAACCCTGAACCTGTGAACGCC
>JAUWHV010000100.1 GCA_030605675.1 Deltaproteobacteria bacterium
TCATGATCCCATATCACTATCTCTAAGACATCCCGCGGGCCGATTTCATAATCCTCCTTGTCAGTCTCCGTATGGAGAATAAGAGCCGGGGCCTTTTCTTGGAAAATCTCTCCGATATTTTCTATTTCAGACGCTTCTTCCTCTATTATTGTTTTTTCAACATTTTCTATTTCAGGTATGGTGGGATAACGCGCACAGGAGAGAAGAAAAATGGAACAAAAAAAGGCCAAAACGAAAACACCAAAGACAGAACTATGTTGTATGCAATTAAATCTAGACATATTATAGGGGTTCAGAGGTTCAAGGTTCAAAGGTTCAGGGTTACCTTTGCGAACTTTGCGCCTTGAGCGAAGCGGGCGGTGAAAAGATACTCCCACTTACCTGCATGGCAAAGCTAAGACCAATCAGCATAGCTGAAGGTTTAAGGGATTAATTAAAAGGCAAGGGATATCTTGCCTGCTATTATATTTGTCCTGTAATCCTCATTATCAAAGTTGGAATCATTATCCACATAACTATAACTTACCTTACATCCGAGCCAGTCCTGGATCTGGTAATTAACACCGACACCGAAGCGTATGCGATCATCATCCCTTCTCTTTCCGGCCCTTCCTTTTTCCTGGTAGTCGTCATTAGTGTAAGATACGTGAGCATTGGCTGTTATCTTATGGGTGAGCTTATGGTCTAAGGAGAGTGTCCCCCTGGTGGAAACATAGTACGTTCCGTAAACCGCCTCCTCTTGAGTAACTGAAGTATCAACAGGCTTTCTGAATCCATTTAAACCAAAAGTAGTGTAAGAGGTAAATTTATATGCCAGATCCCCTTTCATCCCGAAGCCGTCAAAATCATCTATGTTGCCATCGTAATTTCTGTACGTATAACCGCCCTTGATTGTTCCGGTGATCTTTGAGGTTGCTTCCCAGGTCAGGCCCAGCCATAAACGCTGAGTGTCGGAGTCAGTTGATGGAAGTCCCATGTCCTTATTATTTATATTGGTATAGCCGTATTCAACAAGGGCTGAGGTCAGGGGTAAAAAACGGTAAAAAAGGTCAAAACCGGCCTCATTTTTAGTGTAATTATCCAGTTCGGGATCAGGCTGCCAGGATTTGTGAAAGCTATTGAAGTCCCTGAGTTCATTCCTGTAAAAACCTTTTATCTTATAGCGATTGGCAAGCTTGTATGATGCATCAAGAAAGAAGCGGTTCTGGTAGTAGTCATTCCTGATATCATCTTCTGAATCAGGTGCAACGGAATCACGTGCCCAATTGTCACCAATCTGAACGTTTATTCTATTAAAGTCCAAATCAAGCATGATATTGGCAAAATAATTGTCCGCTTCATAATTCTGATGACGTGAAGGTTCGATAAATTCAGCCCGGCAATCCATATTTAATAGATGTTTTTGTAAAGGAAGCTGAAAGGCGATCCCGGGAGAAATAGTTGTTATGGCAGACCCTGTTTCCCCTTTATCCTCATTGTATATATTATCGTTATATTCCTCCTTAACACTCAGTGAAGGATGAATATCGAGTTGACCAATGTGAATATTACCTGCCGGTTCTGTGGCCAAAGTAAGAAGTGGGGCCAAAAGAAAGGCAAAAAATACCAAAGACGAAAAAACCCTTTTCCAATATTTTTCTATTACAGGGAATACGTTCATATCCTTTTTTATTAGACTAACTCTATTAGCAACTAGGACCATTTATCACGAAGAAGGACTGTGAGGTGGCTCGGGTGGTGGCTCAGGCGGTTCAGGTGGCTCAGGCGGAGCCGGAGCTGGCGGGGCCGGTGGTTCGGGCGGAGCCGGTGGCGCAGGAGGTGCAGGCGCCGGAGGTACGGGGGCCGGCGGCGCAGGGGCCGGCGGCGAAGGAGGTTCTCCCGGAGAAGCTGTGGTTGCCTCCCCTTGCTGAACAGGTACTGTCTGTCCTTCAGATGTCACCTCAACCGTTCCGGTAACAGCAATCACCGTTGCCGCTCCTGTCTCAGTATCCACACTGGCAGCCATGGTTGCTCCTTCCGGAACCGTGGTCGTAGTGGTCCCGGCCACAACCTGCACCGTACCGGTAATAGCCGTCACGGATGCTGCCCCGGTCTCATGATTTACATTTACGGACATGGCCGCTCCTTCCGGAACCGTGGTCGTAGTGGTTCCGGCCACAACCTGTACCGTACCCGAATAGATTTTAATTGATGCCGCATCGGTGCGAGGATCAATAAAAGCAGCAATCGTTTCACCGGAAGACAATTTAAAAGTGCGCCAGCCATCCCCTGCGGAGACATTTAATATCTCCCCATCAGCAATGATGATGGTTTGCCCTTGTTCATTGACGCTGATCGTTACGGTGGAAATTTTTTCAGCCGCAAAAACAAGATGAAACTGGAATACTGAAAACACAAAAAAGGTTAAACAAGCAATAATTTTAAGGAGCTTTTCCCCCAAATCTACAGACCTTTTTTCAATTTTATTCATTTCATCCCTCCTGTCCTATACTTACTATTTACCTACATCGGGATCTCATGCAAAACCTGAAACTGTTTTTATTGGGGGATTCTTGAGTACCCACTCCCTATTGAATGGACTTTTTACGAGTGCATCAAGTATATAAATATTTTATAATACCACTGATCTTTTAGTCAATAAGAAAAAAATAATACAGTTCGTAGTTGGAAGTTCGTAGTTCGTGGTTATCAACTCTGGCCTCTGTCTTTCATCCTGTCAAATAGAGTTCTGCCGCAGGCGGCTGATTCAAATCGGCTCCTTACTGTTGTCTTTTTTCTGAACCGAGGCTATTCTGGTCCATAATTTTTAAAAAAGGAGTTTAATGCTAATGCCTGATGAGGCATCCAATAAGGCCCTTCCCAAGGCCTATGATTTCCGTGACGTAGAACCGCACTGGTATGAAGAGTGGACAGAGAAAGGTCTTTTCACAGCTACGTTTGACCCTGAGCGTCCATACTTCTCCATGGTGATACCGCCTCCCAATGTCACGGGTGTACTGCATATCGGCCACGCCCTTAACATTACTCTTCAGGATATCCTTGTTCGATACAAAAGGATGGATGGATATAACACCCTTTGGGTCCCCGGAACAGATCATGCCGGTATTGCCACACAGATTGTGGTGGAGCGCCGTCTGAATGCAGAAGGTCACTCCCGCCACGACTTCGGACGAGAGAAGTTCATAGAGAAGGTCTGGGAATGGAAGGCCTCAAGCGGCGGCAGAATCATCGAGCAACTAAAGGGCCTTGGCTGTTCCTGTGACTGGTCAAGAGAAAGATTTACAATGGATAAGGGCCTTTCAAAGGCTGTAAGAGAGGTCTTTGTACGCCTGTATGAAGAGGGCCTTATATACAGAGGAAATTATATAATCAACTGGTGCCCGAGGTGCCACACTGCTCTTGCCGACATTGAGGTGGAGCACAAACAGACAGAAGGACGCCTGTGGTACATGCGCTATCCCCTTGCTGAAAAAGCAAAGGAAATCACCAAATCACCAAATCACCAAATCACCAAATTCATAACCGTTGCCACCACAAGACCTGAGACCATGCTTGGAGATACGGGAGTAGCCGTACATCCGGAAGACCCCCGCTACAAGGATTTCGTCGGCAAAGATCTTATGCTCCCGCTGCTAAACAGGCGCATACCGGTGGTGGCAGATGCGGCGGTAGAGCCCGAGTTCGGTACAGGTGCAGTAAAGGTCACCCCTGCCCACGACCTGAACGACTTTGAGATAGCAAAAAGACAGGGACTCCAATCCATCAATATCTTTGATGAAAACGCAATACTCACTGAATCTGCCGGCCAGTATGCCGGCCTCGACCGCTATGAGGCCAGGAAGCAGGTCATTGCCGACCTGAAGAAACAAGGCCTGCTGGAAAAGGAAGAGGCTTACGATTTGGCAGTGGGCATATGTTATCGCTGCAAGACAGTGGTGGAACCCAGACTTTCAAAACAGTGGTTTGTAAAGGTTGCGCCTTTGGCGGAATCTGCCCTCAAGGCAGTGAAGGATAAGCAGACCATCCTGGTCCCGGCCTCCTGGGAAAGGACATATGATGAGTGGATGACCACTATCCGGGATTGGTGCATATCCCGCCAGATATGGTGGGGGCACCGTATCCCGGCCTGGATCTGCGCAGCCTGCGGCGAGGTCATTGTGGTAAGGGAGGAACCTAAAGCATGTCCCAAGTGCGGAAACACTGACCTTGAGCAGGAAAGCGATGTGCTTGATACCTGGTTCAGCTCAGCCATCTGGCCCTTCTCTACCCTCGGGTGGCCTGACAAGACCCCTGAACTTGAGACTTTTTACCCCACGTCAGTGCTTATAACGAGCTTTGATATCCTGTTCTTCTGGGTGGCCAGGATGATGATGATGGGCCTTCACTTCATGGGGGATGTCCCGTTTAAGCATGTATATCTACATGCCCTTATCAGGGACATCGAGGGTAAAAAGATGAGCAAGTCAAAGGGGAATGTAATTGATCCTTTGACCATCATGGAGAAATACGGAACCGATGCGGTACGCTTCACACTGGCAGCCTTTGCAGCCCAGGGCAGGGACATAAAGCTGGCAGAAGAGAGGATCGAGGGTTACCGTCACTTTGTTAATAAAATCTGGAACGCGGCCCGGTTTGTACTTCTTAATCTGAAAACCAGTGAAGATGCCGTGGCCGAGCCTCCTGAGCCTGATTCTTTTTCCGATCCGTCAGAAAGATGGATACTGTCACGCCTCAACCAGGTGACCGGCACTGTACGCGAGGCCCTGGATGAATTTGACTTTGATGTTGCTGCAAAAGAACTATATCAATTTTTCTGGCATGAGTACTGCGACTGGTATCTTGAGCTTGCAAAGCCCGCGCTTACCGGAGTTGAGCCTGATCGACAGGACGCAGCCAGATGGGTAACACTCACTGTGCTTGATCACAGCCTCAGGCTCTTTCATCCCTTTATGCCCTTTGTGACAGAGGAACTCTGGCACCATCTGCCGGGGCAAAGGGATCACATCATGGTCTCTCCCTTCCCCAAGCCTGTTGATGCCTGGAGCGATGTCCGGGCAGAAGACATAATCAAACAAGTTATGGAGGTGGTAAGTTCCATCCGAAACGCAAGATCCGAGCTTGGAATACACCCTGGGGCCAAAATCATTGTCATCGCCCTGCCACACTCTGAGAAGGCCTACGATTTTCTGGATTCCCAGGAAAAGGCCATAAATACTCTTGCCGGGGTGGAGACCCTAAACCTCCTGAAAGAAGGAGAACCACGTCCTGAGGGTGCAGCTACGGTCATACTTGAGGATCTTGAGATTTTCATACCTCTTGAGGGATTTGTGGATATTGAGGAAGAACTTCGAAAGCTCACCAAAGATGAAAAAAAGCTCGGCAAGGAGCTTGCCAAGACAGAGGCCAAGCTCAAGAATGAAAATTTCCTTTCCAAGGCACCTCAAGAGATCGTGCAAAAGGAGCGCGACAAGGTCAATAAGTTCCAGACCAAATTGAAAAAAATTGTCTCTCACAAGAAAACCCTTGAAGGCATACCCAGGAGCTAGACAATGGCTTCACTCATTTTTCCGCCTCACCGCTTCTTATACAGTCAACAGGTGTCCGCAGCTCTGGCAGAGGACCTTGAACACGGTGACATAACCACCGACGCCATAGTGCCCCCTGAGGCCTTTGGCTCAGCCATTATTGTTGCCAAGGAAGCTGCCATAGTGGCAGGGACATTTGTAGCCCAAGAGGCCTTTATGCAAATGGACCCGGACATCCGGTTTAAAGAAATAAGGGAAGAGGGCTCAGAGGTCTCCAGCGGCGATGCAGTCATGGGGTTTTACGGAAAGCTTGCCGCCATTCTCCAGGCAGAACGGGTGGCACTTAATTTCCTTCAACGTCTGTGTGGGATTGCTACCCTTACCAGAGATTTTGTACAGGAACTCTCAGGCCTCCCCTGTAGATTGGTGGACACCAGGAAGACTACACCCGGGATAAGACTACTTCAGAAGTATGCGGTAAGGGTAGGTGGAGGCCATAACCATCGCTATGGTCTCTCAGACGGCCTTCTTATAAAAGACAATCACATCGCAGTATGCGGTTCAGTAAAAGAGAGCATAACCCGGGCCAAGGCCAAGGCACCACACACACTTTTACTGGAAATAGAGGTTACAGGAATTGAAGAACTTGAGGAGGCCATAGAGGCCGGGGCTGATGCAGTGCTCCTTGATAACATGGACCCTGCAACACTCAAGGATGCCGTAGCCCATGCAAGGAGGCTCAAACCCAGGATAATCCTCGAGGCATCAGGTGGTATACGCCTTGAAAATGTCCGGGAAATCGCCGAAACCGGAGTGGACATAGTTTCAGTAGGGCTGCTTACCCACTCTGCCAAGGCAAGTGATTTGAGCCTCAGGGTCCTGAAAGGATAAAAGTGTATGGATTTTACTACTTATTGAAGGGAAAAGTCTTATTCAACTCACCCACGCCCCCTGTTGCTCAAAACGTAGTTTACAGAACAGATATCATTTTTAAATTTGTACCACACTGCACTACACCTGCTTTCTCCAGCAAAGCACAGATTGCGCCGGATGCTTCCGGCATTATCCATTGACTCAAAACGGTATTAATCTTGCTTTTAAATATACTGTTTGGGCTCTGCCGACGTATCCTTAAGACAACAATGGATTCCTGCCGGCATCAGCTATCAATTTTAAAATGGGTAATGCTGCTCCTCCACAGATATTGGTAGTAGACGACGACCGTGACATCCTGCAGGTAATGCAGATCCGCTTAAGGCTTATGGGATACCGTGTGGTAGCCTGTATAGATCCCCAAGAGGCCCTGTCTGTTTTTGAACAAGGTAATTTTTCATTAGTTCTCTCTGATCAGTGTATGGAAGGCCTGAAAGGCTCAGATCTGTTGAAGGAAATCCATCTCAGAGATCCACATATCCCAATTATCATCATGACTGCATATGGAACAGTGGAGGATGCGGTCGAATCAGTACAACAAGGGGCATATACCTATCTTGAGAAGCCGCTTGAAACCCACGAGTTGGAACTGCATATAAAAAGTGCCCTGGAAAAGGTGGCTCTGGAGCAAAGGCTGACTCAAGAAAGGTGTGCATGGGAAAGGGTCGCGGAGAGCATGAGAGCTGCTCTGGTCCTGCTAAACTCAGACCTTACCGTGGTCTGGATGAATTCAATAGCCCAAGACCTGTATAAAGTAGAAGGTTTCTCTCAAGGACAGCTCTGCACTGAGATTATTCCCCGGGATTGTCTTCCTTGTGCCCACTGTCCG